>DATBYX010000374.1:0-4584 GCA_036513475.1 Xanthobacteraceae bacterium
CGGCTCGCGCGCTGGCCTTCGAGTGCCCGCATATTCTTCCACGACGACGGTCGCGTCCTTGGGGTTGGCGAGATGCTGGTGCAGGGCGAGCTCGCCGACACTTTGGCGGCGATTGCGCGAGGCGGACCGGCTGGATTCTATGAAGGGGCCGTCGCGGAGAGGATAGCGGCCGCCGTGCGCCAGGCCGGCGGCGTGATGAGCGGACAGGATCTCAGAGCCTATCGGCCGATCGAGCGCGCGCCCCTGCGCGGCAGCTATCGCGGCTACGACGTGGTGGCCATGCCGCCGTCTTCATCGGGTGGCGTCGTTCTGCTTGAAATGCTGAACATCCTCGAAGGCTATCAGCATCTCGCCGCGGACGAAGCCTTGCGCCTGCATCTTGCGATTGAGGCGATGAAGCTCGCCTATGCCGATCGCGCCGCCTTTCTAGGCGATCCCGCAATGGTTGAGGCGCCGCTCGCCCGATTGCTGTCGAAGAGCTACGCCGCGCAATTGCGCCGGCGCATCGATCCCGAGCACGCGCTGCCGGCCGCGGACATCCGTGGCATCACCGAGCGCGCACGCGAGGGCAGCAACACCACGCATTTTTCTGTGGTCGACCGCTTCGGCAATGCGGTGGCCAACACCACTACGCTCAATTTCAGCTACGGTGTCGGACTTATCGCCGACGGCACCGGGGTTCTGCTCAACAACGAGCTCGATGATTTCGCGGCTAAGCCTGACACCCCCAATGCGTACGGCCTCACCGGCGGAGAGGCAAACGCGCCCGGACCGGCCAAACGTCCCCTCTCGTCGATGTCGCCGACCATCCTGCTCAAGGAGGGACAACCGTTCCTTGTCACCGGCTCGCCGGGCGGCAGCCGCATCATCACGACGGTACTCCAAGTGATCTGTAACGTGGTCGACCGGGGATTGCCGATCGCCGACGCGGTGGCAGCGCCGCGGCTGCATAGCCAATGGCTGCCCGACGAGGTCATGGTCGAGCGCGGATTCTCCCCCGACCTGATCGATGCGCTTGAAGCCCGAGGCCATCACGTGGTGGCAGCGCCGCCGGGCACGTCGGCCAATTCGATCCTGGTGACGCCCGAAGGCTTCGTGGGAGCCGCGGACCCCCGTACCAATGGGGGGCTGGCGGCGGGATATTAGGGGGAGTCGAGCTGACGGAGACGAGACATGCCGGCGATGGACGATGACGATCGCCCCAAGAAGAAGATCGTGCATGAGATCAGCCAGGATCTGACGCTCCTGTCGGTCAGGGAGCTGCAGGAGCGGATCGCGCTACTCAAAGAGGAGATCGGGCGCCTGGAGGCGGACATTGCGAAGAAGCAGAGTTCGCGCAACGTGGCGGACCAGTTCTTCAAGAAATAGCGTCGCCGGCGCGGATGCGCGCAGGCGAAATCCGGGCGCGCTGCGTTAACCATGACCTGCGGGTCGGGCACGAAGTTGAGGTGGCGAGCTTTTGGTGAAAGATTAATTCAAATGTTAAGCGCTCGTTAAGCTTTCTCGACCATTACTGTGCGTGTCCATCTTCTGGACGTTGAGTGGCTCCTGTCCACTCTGTTTGACGCCTCCCTGTTAAAACTTAGAGCCGCCGGCAACGGCGGCTCTTTTTTGACATTAGCCGGTTGCGTGAGCGCCCTTCGAGGCCTGGGGGGTCAGCCGCACCGACGCGGGGCGCGCGCGCGTCTGGCAACTATGTCGCGAAGCTGTGGCGGCGAGGTGCTGGACAGGAGATTACGGCCGGGTAATGTGTTCATTCGACCCCAGGGCCGCAACAGCAAGAAGCTGGGAGTAGCGTGAGGGCGTGCCGATGCCTGAGAAATTGTTGAATGGAGCAGTGTCCTTTGGCGAGAGGCTGGCGAGTTCCCAGGTTTTTGCGGACCTGTTCCGTGAGGGCATGACGCTGGTGGAAGAGACCGCTGCCTACCTCGATGGGCCGGGACGCCAGGATTCCAAGAAACTCATACGTACCGCAGCGCTGGCCTACGCCACGGAAAGCATGCGGCTGACCACGCGGCTGATGCAGCTCGCCTCCTGGCTTCTGCTGCACCGGGCCGTCAAGGAAGGGGAGATGTCGCTCGCACAGGCCAACAAGGAAAAGGCCAAGGTCAAACTTTCATCGGGCGAGCATACCGATGAGCAGAACATCAAGCTCGTGCCGGAGCGCCTTCAGGTTCTGATCGCGCGGTCGAAAGCGCTACAGGCCTCGGTCTGCCGCCTCGATGCCACGATCCATGCTGCGCCCGCGCGGATCGACCGCGCCAATCCGGTCGAGCGCCAGCTGGGGCTCCTGAGGGCCGCTTTCGAGCAGCACTGACCGTCTTTACTTCTTCATTCCAATGCCGGCGAATTTCTTCTGGAAACGCGAGAGCCGACCGCCGCGATCGACAAGCTGCTGTTGCCCGCCGGTCCACGCCGGATGCGATTTCGGATCGATGTCGAGGTGCAGCGTATCACCTGGCTTGCCCCAGGTGGTACGGGTGGTGAACTCGGTTCCATCGGTCATGACGACCTTGATGGTGTGATAATGGGGATGAATGCCTGGTTTCATCGCCTCGCTCCGCCGCGCGCACTGGAATAAGCGAAAAGTCGCGGCTCTATAACGGACCATAACGCACAAGACAAGCCGCACTGGCGCAGTTTGAACCCCGCACCCGACGCCGCGCGCTGGAATGGCACGAGCGTTTGCACCTGTGCAGCGATTGCCCGCGGCCGTGTGCGGCGGCATTGTCGCGCGTTGCTGTAGCGTTGATCAGCCCCTATAGGGCCGGGCGAGATGAATATCGTTGAGCGGAAGCGCACCTCAACCGCGGAAGACGCGGCACAAGCGCACGCATCTGATAATCCGCCCGCGCCGGCGCCGGCGAGAGCGGGCCGGCTGCGACCCCTTCGGTTATTGACACCTTACCTGCGCCGCTATCCCTGGCAGGTGAGCGCAGCCTTGCTGGCGCTCTTGGCCGCAGCCATCACCACGCTGATCGTGCCGATTGCGATCCGGCGCATGATCGACTTTGGCTTCTCGCAGCAAAGCGCAAATCTGATCGATAGCTATTTCGCGGTGATGATCGCAGTTGCAGCCGTGCTCGCAGCCGCGAGCGCGGCGCGGTTCTTCTTCGTCACCAGGCTCGGAGAACGCATTGTTGCGGATCTGCGCGAGGAGGTGTTCGGACATCTCGTTTCGCTATCGCCGGCGTATTTCGATGTGGCGAGAAGCGGGGAGCTGATCTCCCGCCTCACGGCGGACACGACGCAGATCAAGGCGGCGGTCGGCACCGCGCTCTCGGTTGCCCTGCGCAACCTGGTCCTGTTCGGGGGCGCGGCTACCATGATGGTGGTGACCAGCGCGCGGTTGTCCCTGTTCGTGCTCGCCGCCATTCCGGTCATCGTGCTGCCGCTCTACGGCTTCGGCCGCGCCGTGCGGCGGCGCTCGCGCGCAGCCCAGGATACGCTCGCCGACGCTTCCGCCTATGCCTCGGAATTGATTGGGGCGACCCGCGTGCTGCAGGCCTTCACCAACGAGGACCTCGCGCGCAGCCGTTTCGCTAGTGCGGTCGAGCTGGCATTCGCGGCAGCGCGCGCGTCCATCCGGGCACGCGCGATTCTCACCGCCATTGCCATCTTCCTCGTCTCCGCCAGCGTGGTCGTGGTGCTTTGGGTGGGCGCTCAGGACGTGATTGCGGAGCGCATCACCGCGGGCAGGCTCTCGCAGTTCGTGCTCTACGCCGTGCTGGCCGCGGCCGGGTTGGGCCAGCTCTCGGAAATGTGGGGCGAAGTCTCGCAGGCATCAGGAGCGGCGGAGAGGCTGTTCGAGATTCTCGCCGTCCCATCCATCATCGTTGCGCCCGCCCAGCCGACCGCCCTGGCACAGCCGGCCCGCGGGGAGGTGTCGTTTTCAGACGTGCATTTTGCCTATCCCGGGCGGCCGGAAAATGCGGTGCTTGACCGCGTCACCTTCACTGTCGCTCCCGGGGAAAAGGTCGCCATCGTCGGCCCGTCCGGCGCGGGCAAGAGCACAATCTTCCATCTCATCCTGCGCTTTTACGATCCGCTCTCCGGCCGCATCAGATTCGATGGCGTGCCGCTGCGCAAGCTCGATCCCCATACCTTGCGCCGCCAGATCGCATTGGTGCCGCAAGAAGCGGTCGTCTTCGCCGCTTCAGCTCGAGAGAACATTCGCTTCGGCCGCCCGGAGGCGAGCGATGCCGAGGTCGAGCGGGCTGCCGATCTCGCGCTCTCCCGGGAATTCATCGACCGGCTGCCGCAAGGGTTCGACACGCCGATGGGTGAGCGCGGCGTGACCATCTCGGGCGGCCAGCGCCAGCGCTTGGCGATTGCCCGCGCCATCCTGCGCAACGCTTCGCTCCTTCTCCTCGATGAGGCCACCTCGTCGCTCGATGCGGAAAGCGAAATGCTGGTCAAGGCTGCGCTCGAGCACCTGATGCAACATCGCACCACGCTGGTGATTGCGCACCGGCTTGCGACCGTACTCTCATGTGATCGCATCCTGGTGATGGAGGCCGGCCGCATTGTCGAGGAGGGCAGCCACGAGCAGCTGGTCGCATGCAGCGGCCTTTACGCGCGTCT
>DATBYX010000375.1:0-2044 GCA_036513475.1 Xanthobacteraceae bacterium
ACATGATCGAGGTCCCCGACCTCGATGCCGCCATCTCCTGGGCCGCGCGGTGCCCGGGCGCCGGTCACGGCACGATCGAGGTTCGTCCGATCTGGGAAATGTAGGGCTCGGCCGCGATGGCAGGCCGAGAGGCGCAAGCCCCGAAGGTCCGCAGCGGCGGTAACGCGCCAAGGCTACGGCAAGCTGGTTGCGTTTCTCGCAACCTGCACGCGGGACGTTGCAGGGGCGGAGGACGCTCTGTCCGACGCCCTTGCAGCCGCGCTTGCCGATTGGCCATGCCGCGGCATCCCCGACAATCCCGAAGCTTGGCTGCTTGCGGTCGCCCGGCGGAAGCTGATTGATGCCGCGAGGCGCCAGCGCTCAAGCATGCAAGCTGCCGATCATCTGCGGCTGCTGTCCGAAGAGATGGAAGATGTGGCAGCGAAGCCCCGGCAGATTCCGGATAGTCGTCTGTCCCTCATGTTCGCTTGCGCGCATCCCGCCATTGATCCGGTGGTCCGCGCACCGCTCATCCTTCAGGCCATTCTTGGTTTCGATTCTGCCACTATCGCCTCGGCCTTCTTGATCTCGCCTTCCGCCATGGCTCAACGCCTCGTACGCGCAAAGGCCAAAATCCATGACGCCGGCATTCCCTTTAGCGTTCCGGACGAAGCCGACCTGTGTCATCGCCTTGAGGCTATTCTCGACGCGATCTACACAACCTTTTCAGCGGGCTGGTCGGATCCGGCAGGAACCGAGATCCGTCGCCGCGACCTTGCTGAGGAAGGGATCTGGCTGGGCCGGCTCGTAGTGTCGCTGCTGCCCGATGAACCCGAGGCGCTCGGGCTGCTTGCACTGATGCTCTATGCCGAAGCCCGCCGACACGCGCGACGAAACGCGCGCGGCGAGTATGTGCCGCTTGCCGAGCAGGATCCAACGCTATGGAGCGCTGAGCTGATCGAGGAGGCGGAAGCGCTGCTGCAGCGATCCAGCGGCATGGGGGCGACCGGGCGCTATCAGCTGGAAGCGGCGGTGCAGTCGGCCCATGTCGTTCGTCGCCTCACCGGCCGAGCCGACTGGGCCGCGATCGAGCGGATCTATGACGCGCTGCTCGCATTGACCGGTTCACCCGTGGTCGCAATCAATCGCGCCATTGCAGTGGCGGAAACCAGTGGTGCCGCGGCCGGACTTGCCGCGCTCGAGAGTTGGACAAGCGATGCACGGCTCGCACAGTATCAACCCTACTGGGCGGCGCGCGCCGGGTTACTGGCGCAGCTGGGCAATGTGGATGCGGCGGAGGAAGCGTATCAAATGGCCATCGGTCTTGAAGCCGATCCAGCCGTTCGCCATTTCCTGCAGCAGCGCCGCGGCGGGCTCCGGCGGGAAGCAACGCAAAGCATGGCACAGTTGAGCGCACACGATATTAATAACGAGCTACCAAGGCGACGCGCCCGGCTCTAAGATGAGTTGTCTACTTGCGCGAGTGGATACGAGACATTCGCTCCAACCGCTATGGATACGTCATGCTCAAGGAATACCACTATGACCATCTCATCCGCTGGCCGCGTGGGGAGCGGGCCGCCGTCTTTTTGACCTTCGACTTCCAAGGCGGCGAGGACGTCAAGCCGGATAAGAACGGCATTTTGAATTACGAAATGTGGAGTCAGGGCGAATACGGTCCCCACCACGCAATATATCGGCTGCTGCGGATCTTGAGCGAAGAGAACATCAAGTCGACCTTTCTCACCTGCGGCGCTATCGCCGAGCGGTTCCCCAACGCGGTGAAGGCCATCCTGGACCACGGCCATGTGGTGGAAGGCCACGGCTACAATCACGAGATCGCTCGATACCTGCCGCGCGATCAGGAAGATCAGGTGATGAAGAAGGCCATCTCCATGATACAGAAGCGCACGGGACGGCGCTGCTATGGCTGGCGCTCATGCACCCAAAGCACCAACACCATCGAGCTCCTGATCGACAATGGCTTCGTGTTCAATACCAACTGCTTCCACGAGGAGCTCCCGTTCCTCTGGGAGAAGGAGGGAAAGATACTCATCGAGCTGCC
>DATBYX010000376.1:0-11471 GCA_036513475.1 Xanthobacteraceae bacterium
ACGCAGGCCGCTCCTGCCATGTCGCCCTTCATGTCCTCCATGTTACCGGCCGGCTTGATCGAAATGCCGCCTGTATCGAAGCACACTCCCTTGCCGACGAATGCGAGTGGTGCAACGCCTCGCTTGCCGCCATTCCAGCGCATGATGACGGTCCGGCTCTCATGCTGCGAGCCTTGGCCAACCGCGAGAAGCGCATTCATGCCGAGCTTCTTCATTTGCGCGGGATCAAGCACTTCGACGGCGACGCCAATTTTCTTCAACGTGCCGCAGCGACGGGCGAGCTCTTCCGGGTAAAGGACATTGGCGGGCTCATTGACCAGATCACGGGCGAGAAGGACGCCCTCTGCTACCGCGCCACATGCGGCAAATGCTTTTTTCGCGGCGGGAGGATCGGCGACGGCGACGATGACCCTGACTTCACCACTCGGCTCTTCATCGTCCTTGCGCTTGGTCTTGTAGCGCTCGAACCCGTAGGCACGCAGTTGAACCCCCAAGGCTACGTCAGCAGCTCGCTCCGGCCTGACAGTGCCTCCGGGAAGGTCGACCAGCACGGTCGCGAGATTCGCCGCTGCCGGAACCCTGCCCATCGCGGATCCGCCCAACTTCACGAAATCCTGTGACTTGAGGTCCCGAACCTTGCCTGCGCCGATGACGATAAGGCGAGTGACGCCGAGATCTGCCGGCGCCACGATATCGAGAATCGAGCCGCTTTTGCCCTTGAACCCGTCCGCAGTGGCTGCCCGCGATACCAGATCGCCGGTCGGATCGAGCACCTTGCGGGCCGCTTGACCGAATTTGAGACCCTCGTCGCAGAACAGGATGAGAACGCCTTTTGGAGGCGTGCTCAACGCGGCAAATTCAAGCTTCGGCGTGCGGGCCATGGAACCCCTGCGCTTCGATTCGGTGTCTCACCAGTGGTATTCGGGCTTCCCGATGGGGTCACTGATATGGGGCTACGTGGCGCCGCGCAACGCCCCTGGCCGGGCGAATCCCTGCACGTGCCCCAGTCTGGCTGACCTCCGGCGCAGCAGCGGATTTAACGTTTTGTTGTGCATACTCAAAGGCTTTGCCTTGTCGAGGCCACTTTGTTGGCCGATCAAGAGAGCTTAAAAGGGGGGCTGCTAAACCGTCGCAGTATCGCGGGCATTGGGGGCCCGCGCGCGGCGGGTTTTGTCGCGGGTGGGGACGCGTAGCCGATGGGCTCGATTGGCCGTTATATCTTCCGCACCACCTTGGGCGCGTTTTTGGTGATTTGCGCCAGCGTGACGGCGCTGATGTGGATCACGCAGGCGCTGCGCGACATCGACCTGATGACCAACCAGGGTCAGAGCGTCTTCGTTTTCATCGGCATCACCGGCCTGATTATTCCGCTCCTCATTCAGATCATCGCTCCCATAGCGGTGATGATCGCGGTTTCTCATGTGCTCAACAAGCTCGGCAATGACTCCGAGCTCATCGTGATGAACGCGGCCGGAATGCCCCCGTGGATCGTATTTCGGCCGTTTCTCGCCGTGGGAGCTGTTGTCTCGCTGCTCGTTGCCGTGATCAGCACGTATGTATCGCCTTGGGGATTGCGCGAATTGCGGCTGTGGGCAACCGAGGTGCGGGCTGATCTTGTCAGCAACGTGATTCAGCCCGGCCGCTTTACGAAGCTGGAAGAGAAGCTGACGCTGCACATCCGGGAGCGGCAACCCAACGGCCAGTTACTGGGCATTCTGATCGATGACCAGCGCAGTCCCAAAGAGCGCGTCACGGTCCTGGCCGAGACCGGCAACATCGTAAAGAACCAGCGCGGAATCTTCCTGATCCTGCAGAACGGCAGCGTCCAGCGACACGAGACCGGACAACGCGATCCTGCACTGGTTTTGTTCGATAGTTACGGTTTCGACCTCTCCCGACTCGCAGCCGGCACGCAAAGCATCAAGTACTCGGTGCGCGAGCGGTATCTGTGGGAACTCTACAATCCCGAAGGAACCGACACTCCCTTTGCCGACCAGCCAAATCAGATCCGGGCGGAGTTTCATGACCGCATTACCGCCCCGCTTTATCCGCTCGCTTTCGTCGTGCTGAGCTATGCCTACTTGGGCGCACCCCGGACCACGCGCCAGGGCCGCACGCTCTCGTTGCTCGGCGCGGCCGGAGTGGTGGCGGCATTACGTGGGCTGGGATTCGTTGGAATGATTGCAGGCGTGCACACTCCGCTGGCTCTCGTACTCCCTTACATCGGCCTCGCCGTCAGTTTCCTGCTCGGCTACTGGGCGATTTCCCGGGGCGTGATCATCGAGCCTCCAGCCGTCGTCACGGATTTCATCACCGTGATGACTGAGCGCCTCAACCGGCGCCGGACCGCCATGGTCGGACAAACGTCATGATCACGGGAACCCTCTCGCGCTATTTCGGATTGCGCTTCGTCTCGGCCGTCCTGGCGATGTTTGCGGGCACATTGGTGCTCACAGCCATGATCGATTTTCTCGAGCTGATGCGACGCAGTGGAGACATTCCCGACACCTCCGCCTGGCTCGTCGCCAAGATCACGCTGTTTCGCGTTCCCTTCATCACCGAGCGAGTGCTGCCGTTCACCGTGCTTGTCGGCGGCATGTTCTGTTACCTGAACTTGTCGCGCCGGCTCGAGCTCGTGGTGGCCCGTTCGGCCGGAATTTCAGCCTGGCAGTTCACCGCCCCGGCGATGATCCTGGCGATGTTGATCGGCGCCTTCATGACCGCGGTGTACAACCCGGTCTCCGCCATCCTGCGCGAAAGATCCACACGTCTGGAGTCTGACCTGTTCGGGTATGAGAGCGGCTTTCGCGGCACGACCGCGGGCTTCTGGTTGCGGCTGCGCAACGAAGAAGGCCAAGCCGTCCTCAACGCGAAATCGAGTCATCAGCAAGGGATCCAATTGAGCGGGGTGACGGTATTTCGGTTCGATCCGGCAGGGAGCTTCCTTGATCGAATCGAGGCCAAGAGCGCCACGCTCGAGCGCGGAGATTGGCGCCTCGACGGCGCACGATTCTACGTCAGCGGGATCGCGCCAACCGAGCGCGACGTGTTTCGGATCAAAACAACGCTGACGCCGGCACAGGTCGGGGAGAGCTTCGCAACCCCGGAGACCGTGCCGTTTTGGGGCCTTGCGTCCTACATCGATGCCGCAGAGAACGCAGGCTTGGCCGCATCCGGCTATCGGCTGCAGTACTACCAGCTGCTGGCGCAGCCGTTTTATCTTCTGGCCATGGTGCTGCTTGCTGCTTCGGTCAGCTTGCGGTTCTTTCGCATGGGCGGCGTCCAAAAGATCGTGCTCGGCGGCATTTCGGCCGGGTTCTTCCTTTACGTCCTGGCAAAGATCACGGGCGACCTGAGCAAAGCCGGAATGATGGCCCCCATGGCTGCGGCGGCACTGCCGGCGGCATTAGGCGGGCTGACGGGGCTCGTTGCGCTGCTCTATCAAGAGGACGGATGATGGCGCCCCCCGTCCTCAGCTCTGGCCGGCGCGCTCGCATATGGGGCCGGTCGCTTATGGCCCTTTTCGGCCTCGCATGCCTTGCCGGCTGCCTGGTTGCAACGCCGTCGTTTGCCCAGCTTCTGGCATTTCCGCCACGCGAGAAACCGATCCCCAGAACGGCACCCAGCGCCGGTCAAGAGCAGATGCTCGTTCGTGCGCAGGAGATCAATTACGACTACTCCAACGAGCGCGTTTCTGCCGTAGGCAACGTGCAACTCTATTACGGCGCCTCCACTCTCGAAGCCGACCGTGTGATCTATGATCAGAAAACGAAACGTCTGCACGCGGAAGGAAACGTCAGGCTCACCCAGCCGGACGGCACCGTAACCAATGGCGAGATCATGGACCTGAGCGACGACTTTCGCGATGGGTTCGTCGATTCGCTGCGCGCCGATGCCCCCGAACAAACCCGTTTTGCCGCCAATCGGGCCGAGCGCTCGGGTTCAAATTTCACGGTGTTTCACAGCGGCGTGTATACCGCCTGCGAGCCATGCAAGGACGATCCGACCAAACCGCCGAAATGGCAAGTCAAAGCGGCGCGGATCGTGCACGATCAGACGGAAAAGATGATGTATTTCGAAAGCGCGCGGCTGGAGCTCGCTGGCGTGCCGTTCGCGTATGTGCCGTATTTTTCCGCGCCTGATCCCACTGTGAAGCGCAAGACCGGTTTCCTGGTGCCGAGCTACAGCACGAGCTCGATCTACGGGTTTGGCGTCTCGGTTCCTTATTATTTGGCACTCGCTCCGGATTACGACGCGACCTTCACGCCCATGATCACCTCTAGACAGGGGCCTGTGCTGCAGGGCGAGTGGCGTCAACGTCTGATGGACGGCTCTTATATGGTCCGAGCAACGGGTGTGTTCCAACTCGACAAGAGCGTCTTTCCGACTACCTCTGATGGATATCGAGACTGGCGCGGCAGCGTGGAAAGCACAGGGCAATTCAATCTTGGGCCGCAATGGGTCTGGGGCTGGGATGGCAGTGTGCTGTCGGACAAGAACTTTCTGTATGACTACGGCCTGCTCAATAACCTGCAAGCAGCGACTCTCCTCAAGCTGGTTCCCGATTTCGTGCTGTCGCAGGCCTATATTGCGGGTCGCGGCGATCGCAGCTATTTCGAAGCGCGCGCGATGTACTTCTACGGCTTATCATCCGCAGACGTTCAGGGCCAACTGCCCATAGTGCACCCGGTTATCGACCATGATTTCGTTGCCAAGGATCCGGTCCTCGGGGGTGAGCTGGAGGTGCGCAGCAATCTGACGAGCTTGTCCCGGCAGACCGCGAATTTCGATCCGATCTCCACGCTCGCTCAGGCCAGCAATGCTTGCGGCCTGACCACCGCTGATACTGCGCTCATTAACCGCAGCAATTGCTTGCTGCGGGGTGTGCCAGGTGAGTATGACCGGCTATCCAGCGAAATGTCGTGGCGCCGCACCATAGTCGACCCGTTGGGCGAGCTCTGGACCCCGTTTGTCATGGTGCGCGGCGATGCGGCCAACATCAATGTCTCGGATCAGCCTGGCGTGTCCAACTACATTCACGTGGGGCAGGAGGACATCGGGCGGGTGATGCCGACCGCGGGCCTCGAATACCGCTACCCACTCATCAATGTGCAGCAATGGGGCACGCAGACAATTCAGCCGATTGCCCAGCTCATCTTCAGGCCCAATGAGACCCAGGTGGGAGCTTTCCCCAACGAAGACGCGCAAAGCCTGATCTTCGACGACTCGAATCTGTTCAAGATCAACAAATTCTCCGGCTGGGACCGCGTGGAAGGAGGCGGCCGCGCCAATGTGGGCGTCGAATACACTGCACAATTCAACCGTGGCGGCAACGTCAACGTGCTGTTCGGACAATCCTACCAACTGTATGGCCAGAATTCCTTCGCCATGGGCGGCACTACCAATACCGGGATCGATACCGGTCTCGACACCACGCGCTCCGACTACGTGGCGCGGGCGTCGTATCAGCCGAATTCGACCTTGACGCTGACTTCGCGCTTTCGCTTCGGTGAGAGGGATTTCACCTTGCAGCGCACCGAGCTCGAGGCAACCGCCAATTTCGGGCGCTGGACCACCCAGGTGATGTACGGTGATTACGCCGCCCAGCCCGAGATCGGGTTCCTCAACCGCCGCGAGGGAATCCTTGGCAGCGCCAGGTTGAAGGTGACGGAGAACTGGGTTCTGCTCGGCGCCGCGCAATATGACCTGATCGCGCGCAGCATAGTCCAAACCCAGCTCGGCCTGGGCTACATCGACGACTGCCTCATCTTGGCCCTGAATTACATTACTAGTTATGCCTACAGCGGGAGCGTCTCCGTCAATCATACCTTCATGATGCAGGTCACGTTGCGCACGCTGGGCGGAAGCACAAGCAGTCAGAGTCCGACAGCCGCAGGAACCGGAGTTGGGCTTCCCGGGCTGCACTGAGATTACCGAGCTCATTGCACAAGAACCAAGAGAAGCGACGCGGGTGAGGGAAATGCAAGCGCCGCGGAGAAGGCGCCTCGACGGGGTAGCGATGCTACGAAGAATTCTGATCCACTGCGGTCATTTGTCAGCGGCCATGCTGCTCGGCGCGGCTTTGGTCCTCCCGCGTACCGCCCAGAGCCAGCAGGTCGTCGTTGTCGTCAATGGAGACCCGGTCACCGCCCTCGATATCGAGCAACGCTCCAAGCTCAATCAGTTGTCGACGCACAAAGTTCCTTCCCGCCAGGAAGTGCTCGAAGAGCTGATCACCGAGAAGCTCAAGATCAAGGAAGGCAAGAGGCTGGGATTTGAAATATCGAACAACGAGGTGGACAGTGCCTTCGGCAATATGGCGAGCAAGATGCGGCTTACCGTCGATCAATTGACTGAATTGCTCGGGAAATCCGGCATCAACCCGGCAACTCTCAAGCACCGGATCAAAGCCGATATGACCTGGCCGCAACTCGTGCGCGGGCGCTATTCATCAAGCCTGCAGATCGGCGAAAAAGAGATTGTCACGGTCACCGACAACAAGCCCGAAGAGAGTGTCGGGTATGACTACACGTTGCGGCCTATCCTGATGATCATTCCGCCGGGTTCGCCGGAAAGCTTCGTCGAAGCA
The DNA here is from genome assembly GCA_036513475.1 of Xanthobacteraceae bacterium. Taxonomy (GTDB): domain Bacteria; phylum Pseudomonadota; class Alphaproteobacteria; order Rhizobiales; family Xanthobacteraceae; genus VAZQ01. The sequence goes on from DATBYX010000376.1 coordinate 6,590, forward strand.
CGCCGGCGCGATGCGGAATCCCTGCGCGCGCGCTTCCAGAACTGTGAGGAGGGTCTTGCATTTGCGCGCGCACTCAAGGATGTAGCGGTCCGCGAGCCGGTGAGCCGCAGCTCGGCCGATCTTCCGCTCGAGTTGCGCAAGGTGCTGGATGGCGTCGAGATCGGCAAGCTTACGCCGCCTGAAACCACAAAGCTTGGAATCGAGATGTTCGCGATCTGCGGGAAGAAGGAGTCCTCAGCCGAGAACACCCCGGGAAAGCGCCGGGCGCGAGAAGCGATAGTTGCCGAGCGCTATGAGCAGCTCTCTAAGCAATATCTCAGTGAGGTTCGTCGCGGCGCGATGCTCGAATACAAGTAGGGCGAATGCCGCCTCCCTTGGCGCTGACCGTCGGTGAGCCTGCTGGCGTTGGCCCCGACATCACGTTTGCCGCTTGGCGCCAACGCAAGGAGCTTGGGCTACAACCCTTCTATCTTCTCGCCGATCCGACGTTTATCAGGATGAGGGCGAGGCGGATTGCCCCGGACCTGCCAATTGCAGTGGTCGAGCCCTCGGCAGCTTCGGCCGCCTTCGGGGATTCGCTGCCGATTGTCGACATCGGAGTGCGTATCAGCGCCGAGCCTGGCCGACCAGACCAGTCCAGCGCCCCGGCGGTTCTCGCTGCGATCCGCCGCGCAGTGGATGACGTCGGCACCGGGGCCGCCGCCGGGATCGTCACCAACCCGATCGCGAAGAATGTCCTTTACCGTTCCGGATTCAGCGAGCCCGGCCATACTGAATACCTGGCCAGACTGGCCATGGAATCGACCGGCATCCCCGTGCACCCCGTCATGCTGCTCTGGTCTCCGGAACTGGCAGTGGTGCCGGTAACCATTCATCTTCCGTTGAAGGAAGTCGTCCCTACCCTCACCACCGACCTCATTGTGCAGACGGGGCGCATCGTGGCACGGGATTTTCGTGGGCGGTTCGGCATCGCGCATCCGCGGCTCGCTGTCGCAGGGCTCAATCCTCACGCCGGGGAAGAAGGTGCACTGGGGGATGAGGACATTACGGTGGTGCGTCCAGCGGTCGAACGCCTCAGGGCGGATGGCATGGACGCAGTGGGCCCGTTGCCCGCCGACTCGCTTTTCCACCGCGACGCCAGGGCCCGCTATGACGTGGCACTCGCGATGTATCACGATCAGGCATTAATCCCGATCAAGACGCTCGCCTTTGATCATGCCGTAAATGTCACCTTGGGCTTACCATTCGTACGCACCTCCCCCGATCACGGCACCGCGCTCGATATTGCAGGCACCGGTCGCGCCCGTCCGGGAAGCTTGATTGCTGCGCTTCAACTCGCATCGCGGCTTACCGCCAAAACCGAGCCGCGTGTCGCCAGTCCGGCATGAGCGCCATTGACGATCTTCCACCCTTGCGGGAGGTCATCCGTCGATACGATCTCAGCGCCAAAAAATCGCTCGGACAGAATTTCCTTCTTGATTTCAATCTCATCAACCGGATCGCACGTTCGGCTGGTCCGCTCGCGGGCATCGATGTGGTCGAGATCGGCCCAGGGCCGGGCGGGCTTACGCGCGCATTGCTTGCCCAGGGCGCGCGCAGGGTGATTGCGATCGAGCGCGATGCCCGCGCGATCGCCGCGCTCGAGGACATAGCGACGCGAAATCCTGGCCGCCTCGAAATCATTGTGGGGAATGCACTCGACATCGATTTGCGTAAGTCGCTCCAAGGAAGCCACGCCCGGGTCGTTGCAAATCTGCCCTACAATGTTGCATCGGCTTTGTTGGTCGGCTGGCTGAGCATCGAGCCATGGCCGCCTTGGTATGATCGGCTTGTCCTGATGTTCCAGCGCGAGGTTGCCGATCGCATCGTGGCCGGCCCAGGCGGCAAGAGCTATGGTCGTCTTTCCGTCCTGGTGGGTTGGCGCAGCCAGGCTCGTATCCTGTTTGATGTCTCGCCTACCGCGTTCGTGCCTGCGCCCAAGGTGAGATCGTCGGTTGTCAGCCTTGTTCCGCGCCAGACGCCACTTGCCTGCGATCTCGTCGCGCTCGAGCGCGTCACCGCGGCCGCCTTCGGGCAGCGCCGCAAAATGCTGCGCCAGAGCCTTAAGCGCCTTGGCCCCGATCCCTCGACATTGCTCGCTGCCGCGGGTATCGACCCCACCGCACGCGCGGAAGAGATATCAGTGCCGGGCTTCGTCGCGCTCACGCGCGCTTTTTCCAAGGCCATCGGGCAAGATGCATCATGAGCATGCCCGCCGCCAATCCTTCTTGACCTTCATTCCAGGTTCTGTACCTGCTCGCGAAACTGTTCAACCACGGTCTTGAGCTCCAGCCCGATATTGGTCAATTCGACGTCGTTCGATTTGGAGCACAAAGTATTTGCTTCCCGATTGAGCTCTTGAGCCAGGAAGTCGAGTCGGCGGCCGATCGCGCCGCCATTTGTCATGAGCCTTTGCACCTGAGCCACGTGTGACGCGAGCCGATCAAGCTCTTCGCGGATATCAGCTTTGCTGGCGATCAAGATAGCTTCCTGGTGCAAGCGATCGGGATCGAAGCGGCTCGAGCTTTCGAGCAGCATCGCGATCTGCTCAGCAAGACGTGCCCTGATAGCCTCGGGTCGGCGACCGGGTGCGCTCTCCGCCCGTGTGGTCAGCGCCTGAATTTCGGCCAGACGCTGCGAAAGCACGCGCTGCAGGGCCTCACCTTCGTGTCGGCGCATTCCTGCCAGATCGGCGACCGTTTGCTCGAACCCCGCGATGACCGCTGCCTCGGCTTGCGCGCGATCTTGCTCGTGCTCCTCCTGCTCCGTCACCTCCATTACCCCCTTCAGCGACAGGATCCCGTCGAGTCGCGGCTCGGCGGCCTGCAGCTTCCCGGTGAGACTCCTGATGCCCGCAAGCACAGCAGCCAGTACCTCTTCGTTGATCCGCACCACGGGTGCGACGCCCTGCCGCTCAACGGCCAAAGCGCCATAGACAGTGCCCCGCGCAAGCACTTGCGCGCCGGCATTGCGCACCGGCGTCTCTATCGGGTCCCAGCCCGGCGGCAGCCGCAGACGGAGATCGAGTCCTTTTGCGTTTACCGATTTCAGTTCCCAGGTCCAACTGTAGACGCCGCAGGCCCCGTGGCCGCGCGCGAACCCGGTCATGCTTGACAGCGGCACGGAGCAACACCTTGACGTCTACTGGGCCGACATGCCGGCGGCTTTGTGTGAGCCGCTCGCGCTACGTTTGCCGCGTGGGCTCGGTGCTACGGACGCCGGCGCCGAGCGTGGACCCGAGGGAGACTGCACCTCCTGGGCCGGAGTCTCCAGCTTCTGCTCATGCTCGATCACTCGCAGGCGGGCCACGTTTTTCAGATGTTGGTCATAGCTGTCCGCAAACGCATGGCCGCCAGTGCCATCAGCTACAAAGTACAGCTCCTTCGTGCGCGCCGGATTGGCGGCGGCCTCGATGGACGCACGGCCGGGATTGGCGATCGGACCGGGCGGTAGCCCATCGATCAAATAGGTGTTGTACGCCGAAGGCTGCGCAATATCGCTCTTGGTGAGGGCTCGACCCAGAGATCCCTTGCCGAAAACAAGCCCGTAGATGATGGTAGGATCCGATTGCAGCTTCATCTTCTGCTTGAGCCGGTTCGCGAACACGGCTGCAATCCGCGTACGTTCTTCCGGTTTACCGGTTTCCTTTTCTATGATCGACGCGAGTACGACAAGCTGGTCAGGGGACTTGAGCGGCAGATCCGGATGACGCCGCTCCCAGACCTCCCGCAGCAGCCGATCTTGCGCTTGCCGCATACGCTGGATCATCTGCTCACGGGTGAAGCCCCGATTGAAATTGTAGCTGTCGGGCAGAAGACTGCCCTCTCGCGGAACCTCTTTCACGTTCCCGGTAAGGATCTCGTTATCCAGAAGACGCGCTACGATCTGCTCGGAAGTAAGGCCTTCCGGAACGGTGATTTGGTGTTGCACCACTTTGCCCTGGGCGATTGTCTCGATGACATCACGCAGGCTGGCATGTGTGGTGAAGAGATACTCCCCGGCCTTGAGGTCCGATCGTGCATTGAGCGCGAGCACGCCGCCGAGAAAGATCAACCGATGGTCCTCGATGACCCCTTCCTGGGTGAGCAGATCAGCGATGTCCATTATGCCGGAGCGGGGCGGGATCGTGACGATCTTGTCCTCCGGCAATGGTCCCGGGGTCTCCAGCCGGCTCTTGCCCATGACGACTGCCCCGCCCCCGACGATCAGAGCCAGGATGAGAAGCGTAATAAGGGCATTGCCGATGATGATCATCGGGCGACGCGCCCGCCGGGACGGCCGCACGGGACGGGCTCCAGCCGGGACATAATCCGGCTGCAAGGCCGTACGCGGGCTGCGCGGCGTGATGCGTTTTGGCTCCATGCGGGATCCACAAGCTCCGTTGAGCCGGCAATCACCGGCTGTGGTTCTCGGTCCAGGGCACCTGGACAGCAACTCCGCTCACCGCGTTCGCACCTGGGCTCGCGGCCCCGCTGCGCTCGAACAAATGGTCAGTCTAGCCGACGGAAACCCGTCTGGTACAGATAAAATCTTCTCCCGCGACGTTTTGATGTCGCAAGCGGCAGGGCCGGTCCACCACCGGCGAGGCGATGCCGTCCAACGCGAATATGGCCAAAGATGGGAGCGCGGACGCTATCGTCCGTCGCTGGCGCGGCGAAATACCAAAGACGCATTGGTGCCACCGAAACCGAACGAGTTGGAAAGCACCACATTCACCTCACGTCTTTTCGAGCGATGCGGCACGAGATCGATGGGCGTTTCGACCGATGGGTGATCCAGATTCAGTGTGGGTGGCACCACTCCATCGCGCATTGCGAGAATTGAGAAAATCGCCTCGACGGCC
>DATBYX010000377.1:0-4009 GCA_036513475.1 Xanthobacteraceae bacterium
GTTGATGATCGTCCGATCAGGACACCCGCGCGCAATCTGCTCGCGGTGCCTAGCCCCGCTGTGGCCCAGGCATTGGCGGAGGAGTGGGCGGAACAGGGCGAATTCATCGATCCGGCCAAAATGCCGCTCACCCGACTGGCCAATACGATCATCGACGGCGTCTCGAAGGAGGTACCGGAAGTTGCTCGGGAGGTAGAAAAATACCTCGCCTCAGATCTCGTATTCTATCGCGCTGACCAACCGGAAGCTCTGGTCCAAAGGCAGGCTGCCGCCTGGGACCCCATCCTCGAGTGGGCCGATCAGTCTTTGGGCGCACGCTTTGCGCTCGGAAACGGGCTGATCCACGTCGAACAGCCGCTCGAGGCGATTACGGCGGTCCGGCCCGCCATTCCGGGCCATCCTTGGCGATTGGGAGCCGTGCATTCCATCACGACCATCACCGGATCGGCACTCATCGCGCTTGCGGTCGCGGAGGGTGCAATGGCGCTCGATCGGGCCTGGTCGGCAGCCAATGTGGACGAGGACTGGAACATGGAGTTCTGGGGTGAGGACGCGCTTGCGCTCGATCGCCGCGCGGCCCGTTTTGCCGAAATGGAAGCGGCGGCTCGGGTCCTGGGGCGTAATACCTCCCCCTAAAGGGGGCAGGGCTATCGCATATGGGCTGTCGTCCCGGCCAAGCGAGCCCGGCTCAACCGGGCTCGCACGGCCGGGACCCAGTAATTCACGGCCGGCGTGAATGCGCGAACCGCTTTGATTACTGGATTCCGGCTCTCGCTCGCCGGTCGAAGCCCGGCTCGCTCGGCCGGAATGACGCTCATTTCTTCTTGAGGTTGCCGTAGGCAACAATGGTGTTGCCTTGCACGCTGCCGAACCATCCGACGGCAAGCTCATCGCCTTGCCGCGCGACGGTGATGGTCCCATCGGGGCACCGGCCGCCTTTCTCCGCCTGACCTTTGGTTATGGCTTCAAGAAAAAAAGCATACATCTTGCCCGAGCCCGCCCGGGTAAGCCGGCCGGTGCAGTCGAGATCCGGGTATCTCGTTTCCGCCCCGCGCGCATTGATCATGAGCTCGACCTTATAGGGTGATTGGCTGCCGACTTGATTGAGCTCGCCGCTCCAGTTGCCGTTGATGCTAGGGCTGCCGGGCTCCGCCGCCTTCTTTGATCTCGCCTTGCTGGCCGGTTGGTCCTGATCGTCCGGGCCGGTAGGGAATTGCGCAGTCGCTGGCACGCCCGCGATTGCAAGCAGAATAGCCGCGACAGCATAGTAACGGGATCCCTTCAACATCTCTTGTTCACCTCAAACACTTCGACGCACAGGAAAGAATCCGCAAAGCTTACCCTCAAATCTCGATGCATGCTATGGATTTTCCGCCGCACGCATGCGCAGGGCGAGTATGAAAGAGATCCTGGAAAAGCTGGAAGAGCGCCGAGAACGGGCGCGCGGCGGGGGCGGCAAGACGCGTGTCGCCGCGCAGCATAAGCGCGGCAAGCTTACCGCGCGCGAGCGGCTCGATCTCCTCACCGACAAAGGTTCTTTCGAGGAGTTCGACATGTTTGTCGAGCATCGCTCCTCCGAGTTCGGCATGGAGAAGAACAGGATCCCGGGAGACGGCGTCGTCACCGGATGGGGCACGGTGAATGGTCGCACGGTTTTCGCATTCGCCAAGGACTTCACCGTGTTCGGCGGCTCGCTCTCCGAGGCGCACGCGCAGAAGATGGTGAAGATCCAGGACATGGCGCTAAGGGCGCGTGCGCCCATCATTGGTCTGTTCGATGCGGGAGGGGCGCGCATCCAGGAAGGCGTGGCCGCACTTGGGGGATACGGCGAGGTATTCAAACGCAACGTGCTCGCCTCCGGTGTGATCCCGCAGATTTCAGTCGTCATGGGTCCATGCGCCGGTGGGGACGTCTATTCACCGGCGATGACCGACTTCATCTTCATGGTGCGCGATACGAGCTACATGTTCGTCACCGGTCCGGACGTGGTGAAGACGGTGACGAATGAGGTAGTGACGGCAGAGGAGCTTGGGGGTGCCTCGGTCCACACCGGAAAATCCGGGATTGCCGATGGGGCGTATGAGAACGATCTCGAGTGCCTTTTGCAGATGCGCCGATTCCTGGATTTTCTTCCGGCAAACAATGAGGCCGGTGCGCCGGAGTGGCCCTCTTTTGACGATATCGAGCGTGAGGAGAGATCGCTCGATACTCTGGTGCCGAACAATCCCAATAAGCCGTATGACATTAAGGAGCTCATTCTCAAGGTGGCGGATGAGGGAGACTTCTTCGAGCTGCAGGGAGCTTTCGCAAAAAATATTGTGACTGGCTTCGGTCGCATCGCCGGGCGCACCGTGGGATTTGTCGCGAACCAGCCGATGGTCCTCGCTGGGGTGCTCGATATCGATGCGTCGCGCAAGGCTGCGCGTTTTGTCCGCTTCTGCAATGCATTCGGGATTCCCATCGTCACCTTTGTGGACGTGCCCGGCTTCCTTCCTGGGACCAACCAGGAATACGGCGGGTTGATCAAGCATGGAGCCAAGCTGCTCTTTGCTTATAGCCAGTGCACCGTGCCCCTCGTGACTGTGATCACCCGAAAGGCATTCGGCGGCGCCTATGACGTCATGGCATCAAAGCACATCGGCGGAGACGTGAATTATGCCTGGCCGACGGCGCAAATCGCGGTGATGGGTGCGAAGGGAGCAGTGGAAATCATTTTCCGCGCCGATCTCGGGGATCAAGAGAAGATCGCCGCTCGCACCCGGGAATATGAGGACCGCTTTCTATCCCCCTTTGCCGCCGCCGAACGAGGTTATATCGATGACGTCATCATGCCCCGTGCAACGCGCGCGCGCATCGCTCGGGCGCTCTCGATGCTGCGGGAAAAGCGCGTGGAAACGCCATCGCGCAAGCACGACAACCTGCCGCTTTGAGAAACGGCGATATTCAGCGCCGCTCCGATCCGGCACTCGGTTCGCGCGATGAATGGGTGCGCGACCGCTGTTCTGCCAGTTGGAGCCAGGATTGAGCCAAATTCAGCCAGAACGGCTTATCGCGATCATTCTCCAGGGTGCGCGCTTTGCGCAGGCAGTCTTCGGCATTTGTTCGATATTGTTCATTGGAACTCATGTGCACACGCGCTCCCCACTACTACGCAACCGAAACCCAAACCGCGAAAATTGGCAATCTCGTGGCCGCCAAGACCCCGGGCGCCAGAGGCTCCCGACTCCGCCGTTCCCCAGGTGCGCGAGCTAAATGTGCAGGACTCACCAGCAATTATCAAGGGATATGTCTGACGAATGTCATTCAAAACGCTTCGGTCCGACTGCGAACTTCTCATAGTTCACAGCTCCGATCTGCATATCGAGCATGAGTACAGGGGGAGCCTGCAAGACGGTGATCCCGCTGCCTGCCTGAAGGCGGTCCTGAGCACGGCACACCAGCATGGGGCCGATGTGGTTTTGCTGGCGGGCGACACGTTCGATAGCCACCGCATACCCGCCGATCTTCTCGACCATATCGGCAGCATCATTGTTGGTGCAGGCCTGCCGCTGGTGCTGCTGCCCGGCAACCATGACCCGGTTATCGCGGGCTCGGTCTACTTTTTCCCCGCATTGGCTGATTGCGCGAACCTGCACGTGATCGGCGTCACCCACGAGGAGCGAGTGCTGTTCGCCGATCTCGATCTCGAGATCTGGGGACGTCCGCATCGCGATTATGCCGACATGATCCCGCTCGAGCGCCCGCGTCCGCGCTCCACCGCCTGGCAGATCGCTGTCGCGCATGGCCATTACGCGCCGACGCCTGACCGAACCACTCGGCTGCGACCATCATGGCTGATTGGAGACGGCGAGCTCGCCGCTACGGGAGCCGATTACATCGCGCTCGGGCACTGGAACCGGCCCGCGAGGGTCGGCCCTGCGGCCTATTATTCCGGCTCACCCGAATACGCCGGCACAGTGAACCTGGTGCGCCTCTGCGCTTCCGGCAAGATCGAGGTTACACGCGCGGA
>DATBYX010000378.1:0-5862 GCA_036513475.1 Xanthobacteraceae bacterium
AAATCCGCTTCGGGCGCGCTGGAATATGTGCCCCTGGTCACGGTGCAGAACCTCGCCCGCGCGCTCGAGGCGCTGCGGGAACGGGGATACCTTCTCGTCGGCCTCGACAGCAGCGGGGAAAACGACATCGCCGATGCAGCCTTGCGCGCTCCGCTCGCCCTCATCCTGGGCGCCGAGGGCAAGGGCCTGCGGTATTTGACCCGAACCACCTGCGACGTGGTGGCCAGGCTCGCCATGCCCGGCCGCGTCAAGAGCCTCAACGTGTCGAACGCGGCAGCGGTTGCGCTTTACATCACGAGCAGGCGCATTGCGTCGAGATAGACGTATCAATACCGGCGGTGCCGGTGATGGTGCTGGTGATAAAATTGTCGCCGCATACCGGGGTGTGGCGACCAACTGACGCGGCTGCATTAGACTTTCGACGTACGACGAGTGGCGGACAGACACCGACGCCCGCACCGATTAGCGTTCGCGCGGTTCCGCTCGCAACGCGAGCGGGGCCGCACTTATCAATTCACAAAAATCCGGGAAGCAACACCCATGGCAACCTTGACGCAAACTTCCGTCCGCGGCAGCGGCATGACGAGCGAGGAGAAGTTCGTCATCTTCGCGTCCTCCCTCGGCACCGTCTTTGAATGGTACGACTTCTATCTGTATGCGACGCTCGCGCCGTTCTTCGCCGCGCTGTTCTTTCCCCCGGGCAATGACACTGCCGCACTGCTGTCGGCCTTCGCCACCTATGCGGCGGGCTTCCTGGTGCGCCCGTTCGGGGCGCTGATCTTCGGCCGTATCGGCGACCTCGTCGGCCGCAAATACACCTTCCTAGTCACCATCGTGGTCATGGGAGCGTCCACCTTCCTCGTCGGCCTGTTGCCGACCTTTGCGCAGATCGGCTGGGTCGCGCCGATCCTGCTGGTGACGCTGCGGCTGTGCCAAGGGCTTGCACTTGGCGGAGAGTACGGCGGCGCCGCCACCTACGTTGCGGAGCATTCGCGCCCGAACGAGCGCGGATACACCACGAGCTACATCCAGACCACCGCCACCTTGGGCTTCTTCCTCGCGCTGGTCGTGATCGGTTTCTGCCGCGTCTACATGGAGACGAAGATGTTCGCCGAGTGGGGCTGGCGCATTCCGTTCCTGGTCTCGCTGATCCTACTCGTGTTCTCGGTTTATATCCGGCTCAAGCTCAACGAGACGCCGATCTTCCAGAAGATGAAGGAAGAGGGGAAAGGCTCCAAGGCGCCGCTGACCGAGAGCTTCCTCCGCTACCCCAACAACAAATACGTGCTGCTGGCGCTCCTCGGCGCGACGGCGGGTCAAGGCGTGGTATGGTATACGGGACAGTTCTACGCGCTGTTCTTCCTGCTGCTGATCCTGAAGCTGGACTTCATTCCCACGTATACTCTCATCGCTCTATCGCTGGTGATCGGGACGCCGTTCTTCATCGTGTTCGGCTGGCTGTCGGACAGGATCGGACGACTCAAGATCATTCTAGCCGGTTGTGCAATCGCGGCGGTCACTTATTTCCCGCTGTTCGGCGCGCTGACGCACTACATCAATCCGGACCTCGAAAAATTCCAGCAGACACATGAGCTGACGGTGACCGTGGATCCCGCCACCTGTCAGCTCAACGCGCCCTGGAATACTCCAACACCTTGCGACGCCGCGCGCGACATCCTGACCAAGGCCGGCCTGAATTTCACCACGACGAACGGTGCGGCCGGGACCCTGCCCACGCTGACCGTCAAGACCCCGACGGCCACGAAAACGATCGACAGCACAAGCGCTCCGAACTGGGCAACTGCCAATAGCCCGAAGTGGCTGGCCGCACTCGGCGCGGAGGGTTACCCGGCGAAGGCCGATCTCAACAAAGTGAACTGGGTCATGGCCGAGCTCATCCTGGTCATCATGGTGATCTACGTGACCATGGTATACGGCCCGATCGCGGCATTTCTGGTTGAGATGTTCCCGACCAAGATCCGATACACCTCGATGTCGTTGCCGTACCACATCGGCAACGGCTGGTTTGGCGGACTACTGCCGCTGCTCGCGACGGCGTTGGTGGCGGCATATGGCAACATCTACGCCGGCCTGTGGTACCCGATCGTCGTGTCGGTGATGACGCTCATCATCGGCTCGTTCTTTCTGCGCGATACGAAAGGCGTTGATATCACCACCGGCTCCGGCGTCGCCATTCAAAGGGCGTAAGAAGAAAAGCACAGTGAAAGGGGCGGCGCTTGCGCCGCCCAGCAGGGGGCGGGTTTCAAACCCGTCCCCTGCGTGCGTTGAGGGCGCCGATGCAGGGGTGGGCAAACGGGCGCAATCTCTTCCTTCTCCGCGTCGAGAGAACCAGTCCCCGAGACATAAGCGACCTCGGGGAACGCCGCCCCGGATTTCGCCAGGGCTCAATCCGGGCTACGGTCGGGAACTCGTGGTAACGACATCGGCCAAATTCATCGCGGGTCAATTCTTGCAGACTTCATGCGCATCGCGCTGCTTTCAGACGTTCACGCCAACCGGGAAGCCCTGTCCGCCTGCCTCGCGCATGCGCAGGCCTGCAGCGTAGATCGCTATATCTTTCTCGGTGATTACGTCGGCTATGGCGCGGATCCCGGCTGGGCCGTGGATACGGTTGCGGCCCATATCGAGGCCGGCGCAATTGCCGTCCTCGGCAATCACGATGCAGCGGTGGTGGGCTCCGATTCGGATCTCAACGACACTGCCCGCGTCGCCATTGCATGGACCCGCACGCAGCTCACGCCGCAGCAATGCGACTTCCTGCGCGCCTTGCCGCTCAGCGCAAAACGGGCCGACAGCCTTTTCGTGCATGCGAGCGCCTGGGCGCCGGAAGCCTGGGACTACGTGACCGACGCCCGCGCGGCGAGCCGCAGCTTCGACGCAACGCAGCAGCGCACTACCTTCTGCGGACACGTCCATGTTCCGGAGATCTACCATCTCAGCGGCACGGGAAAGATTGCCTCTTTCACCCCCATCGCCGGGACCGCCATTCCGCTCACGCCACAGCGGCGCTGGCTCGCAATCCTGGGCGCGGTGGGACAGCCCCGCGACGGCATTCCCGCCGCGTCCTACGCCATCCTCGATGAGGAGCGCACCACCCTGACCTACATGCGCGTGCCTTATGATGCGGCAGGCGCCGCTGCAAAGGTGCGCGCAGCAGGGCTGCCGGCCGTGCTCAGCCTTCGCCTCCTGGCGGGGCGTTGACCGGATGGCAGCCAGAGGCTTGCAGCCGGGGGACGTCGTCGCCGGCTTTCGCCTCGAAGAAGAACTGCCGCTCGCCGCCACCGCCGCGTTCTGGCGCGTATCCCGGGCCGCCGACGATCCGCCTTTATTGATGAAAATCCCGCGCCTGGAGCACGGCGCAAACCCCATCAACATTGTCGGCTTCGAAGCCGAGCAGATGATTCTGCCCAAATTGTCCGGACCACACGTGCCGCGCTTCATGGCATCGGGCAGCTTGGATAGCCCCTACATCGTCATGGAGCTGATTGTCGGCGAGTCCCTGCGCGCGCAGCTTGCCAAACTGCCGCTGCCGGCCGAGGCCGTTGCAAGCCTCGGTGCCAAGATAGCCTCCGCACTGCACGATATTCATCGCCAGGAGGTAATTCATCTTGACCTGAAGCCGAGCAATATCATCCTGCGCACGACAGGCGAAGTCGCATTGATCGACTTCGGCTTTTCCCGACACCTGCGCTTGCCCGACATCCTGGCGGAAGAGTTCCCGGGCCCGATCGGGACCGGGCCCTATATCGCGCCGGAGCAGCTGCTCGGCAATCGGACCGACCCGCGCAGCGACATATTTGCCCTCGGCGTCATCCTCTATTTCTTCGTCACCGGCGAACGGCCTTTCGGCGATCCCAGCGGCGCGCGCGAATGGCGCCGTCGTCTTTATCGCGAGCCGGTACCCCCGCGCGCTCTGCGCGCCGATTGCCCTGCCTGGCTGCAGGAGCTCATTCTGCGCTCGCTCGAAGTGCATCCGCGCGAGCGGCATGCCACGGCCGCTCAGCTCGCCTTTGATCTCCAACACCCCCAGCAGGTGCACATAACATCTCGTGGCGAGCGTACGCGGCGCGACGGCGCGCTTTCGTCCGTAAACCGCTGGATCCATCTGAGGCGAAGCCTGCCGTCATTGCGGCAAACGATCGCGCGCCAGCTCGAGCGATCGCCCATCCTCATGGCAGCAATCGATCTTTCCCCCGGCCAGGAGGCATTGGGGGACGCAATGCGCCTTGCCGTTCGCGAGATCCTCCATGCACACTCCGATGCACGGCTTACCTGCGTGAATGTTCTGCGCCTCTCGCGGCTCGCAATCGATCCCTGGGAGGACGAGCAGGGACGCAATCTGCATTTGCGGCGCCTGGCCGAGCTCCAGTACTGGGCGAAAGAGCTGCCAGTGCCGGCGCATGGAATCACGTTCCATGTGTTCGAGGCCCCGAACCCGGCAGCAGCGCTCCTGGATTATGCCCGCAACAACCACGTCGATCACATAGTCATCGGAGCACGCGCAAGCTCGCCGTTGCGGCGTTACCTCGGCAGCATATCCTCGCAAGTCGTGGCGGAAGCGCCCTGCACCGTCACGGTTGTGCGTGCGACCGAGACTGCAGCAAGCTAAACGTGATTCTCCTTGCAATTCGAAATCGAGTAGCGCTAGCCTGAGTTCGCTACCCCATGCGTAGGTCACTGGGGACTGCAGTAGGGGTGACCGTCGGGGCTTGTTCATGAGTGACCCGATCTTCGATTTCGGGTTCGGATTTTTCCTCGCCGCATTGCTCATTATCGGCGCCAAGGCGCTTGCGCGCTCACGGCTGTTCCGCTTCGCGCGCAGGCGGCTCGAATCCGCCGCGCCCAATCTCATGGCCGACATCGAAGCGGACATGGGAGAGCTGCACGCGCAAATAGCGGTGGCGACCCGACGGCTCGAAACGAGCGTCGAGCAGATGAAGAGCAAGACGACCAGCCAGCTCTCGGAGATCGGCAAGTCGAGCGAAGCCATCGCACGGCTGAGGGCGGAATACGCGAACCGATCGAGCGCGCTCGCGGCGCTTGCCGATAAGGAAAAAGCGCTGCACGCCCAGCTGCGCCTCACCGAGGCCGAGCTGGCTGCGAGGAGCACCGTGCTCGCCGAAGTCGAGCGCAAGCTCGCACAGGAAAAGGCCGAGCTCAACAACCTGCTCGCTTTCGTGGATGCGCGTGAGAGGGTTGCCGAAACGGAAAAGCGTCACTCCGACGCAATGGAGGAGCTGCGCACTCGCAACCGTGAATTAGAGGAGCAGCTGGGCGCGTCGTATGACGAACGCATCAGGCTCGAGCAGGAAATGACAATCATGAAGCGGCAGGTGGAAACAACCTGGGCGACGGAGCGTATGGCCCATGCGGTGTTGCGTGAACGTATCAACGACGTCGCGGGCGAAGTCGTGCGTGTTGCCCACGCGCTCGAAGGGTTGGGCTCCCCGATGGATACCATGATAGCCGGCACGGCATCCGAGCTCGTCACGGCACTGGCCGGGCCGGGCATCGGCAGTACGTCCGTTCCCTCAATCAGCACAGGAGGAGAAGACTCCAAGGGCTCGCTCGCCTACCGCATCCGCTCCCTGCAGAAGCGCGCGGCGCGGGTAGCCTCGAATGGAGGAACATAGATCAAACTTGCCCCAATTGCTCACCGAGGAAGCACTAAAAACCAATAATCCGAGTGAGGTAGTTCTCATGTTGATGCAGGCGAGCAGGGAGCGGCCTACATCTGCGCACGTCATCGTCATGGGGAACGAGAAAGGCGGCGCGGGGAAGTCCACCATCGCCATGCATGTCGCGGTGGGGCTGATGAATTTCGGCCAGCGGGTGGCCACC
>DATBYX010000379.1:0-3333 GCA_036513475.1 Xanthobacteraceae bacterium
CGCGGAGTTTGGGCGCGGTGCGAGAGAGCCCGCCCCATCGTCTGCTCCGCCAAGCCCGGCGGCTGCAAGCAGAAAGTAGATGCGCAGCACCGCTCCACCCCGACCGGCGGACAGCCATTACCCGGCTTCGGATAGACCGGCTCGATCAGCCCGCACAGCGCTGACCACGGCACCACACGCTCCATCTCGGCCAGAAACGCCGTTCTAAAGCGGAAACAATAGGGCTGCCTCGCACCGGTGACAGACCGGAAGAAGCGGTGTAGAAGCAACTATGGCGGGTGCGGTCCCTGATGATCACCAGGCTCAGTCTGGACAAGCGAATCCTACGCTGGATCAAAGGCTTGCGCTACATCAGTCCTCATGCTTAATACGGGTTAGTCTCAGCCCGAGTAGACCGGAGGCGAGAAGTATTTACGGCATCGCAAAATCGAAGAGAAAAAAAGTTGCTCGAACCTTTATCCGCGGCAGCTTGGTTTTGGGTCTATCGTATGGCACCGCCTTGGGGGGCTCGATCGCAGGACGCGACGTCCCGGTACCGCTTTATGGCGTTACGCTCGATGACGTCTCCAAACCGACCCTAGAGGAGAATTCGCTCGCCCAAGTGGCGCATCGTCCGACGGTCCGGATTGTGTTCGACCCAGGAACCAATGCGTCCTATTACATCAAGCCGATCCAGCAGTTCCGTAGCGTCGCCTACATCATGGGTGAGCTCGCCGACTCATCCTACATGAGACGATACACGGCATCGAGCATCAAGACCTGGACCCAGAATTATACCGCGGCGCTCGGGAATCTCGTCGACATCTGGGAGATCGGCAACGAGGTCAATGGCGACTGGCTGGGCTCCAACACGATGGCCAAGATTGAGGCCATGTACGACGTTGTGGCCAGTCAAGACGGCGCCACGGCGCTGACGTTCTTCTACGAAGGCGAGCCATCGGACCCGCACAACTGCATTTCGACCGATAACGGGGGTAATGACATGTTCACCTGGATCGCCCAACAATTCCGACTGAACCAGCCGACCAGCCAGCGCTCGGTCGAGACGGAGAAGATCCGCCTCAACGTTAACTACGTGCTGATCAGCTGGTATCCCGACCAGTGCCCGGGCGAGAACCCGAACTGGCCCTGGGTCTACACCAAGTTGGCCGGGATTTTCTCGAAATCGAAAGTTGGGTTCGGCGAGCTCGGCACGGCTCACCCACAATATGGGTCCAGTTACGAGATCGACGAGATCAACCAATATTACGCGATGGCAAAGACCGTTGCGGGACTGCCGGCCAGCTATATTGGTGGTTATTTCTGGTGGTATTTCGCCGAAGAGATGGTGCCCTGGGGAATGCCGCTTTCGAGCGTCCTCAACGCAGCCATCCAATAGACGGAGTGTCGAAGGCATAGTCCGAAAAATCGCCGGCGAACAAAGCGCTCGGCCGAATGCGAAGTCGCGGTTGAGAGACCTACGTATGATCTGACGATCTTCAGGCTGCACTGCGGCAAGCTGACTCTGATCTGTACCAAAGGCGAACGCGTGCTTCGCATCGAGGCCGTTGCCCATAACACGCGAGAGCTCAACTGCGGCCGTTCGCTGGACAAGTTTCCTGAGGTGGTCTACCGATTGAAAAGCGTCCTGGAAAGGTTTGCCGATGCCCTGAGTTGCATCGATCAGTGCTTCATCGCCGATGAAATGCTCGAGCAGCTGCCGGCGGCGTCGCGCGTCGGCAAAACCATCGTCGGGGGCATCGATCTCAACAAGGCGCGCATGCGCCGCGTCATCGAAGCGCTGCTCGCTTTGTCCTCCTCACCCAACGGCTTCACCGCCTCCGAGGTGGCGGCTCGGGTGCGCGCACTCAGCAAGCAAAGCCCATCACAGTACGGTCCCCGCCACGCTGCTTATGATCTGAAAAAACTCCGCGGCAAACACATCATCCGCCGGATCGGCCACACCCGCCGCTACGAGCCGCTGCTGACCGGTCTCAGGGCGATGACTGCCCTCCTCGTTCTCCGCGACAAAGCCATCAAACCCCTGCTCGCCGCCGCTCAGCCACTCCGGCCGAAGCGCGGAGCACACAACCCAAAACCGATCGATCTACACTACGATGCCATCCAAGCAGCCATGAAAGGCGTCTTCCATGAACTCGGACTCGCTGCTTGACGATCGACAAATTTTTTGTCGGGCTTCGCCCCGAAGCGCCTAATTTCTTCGCTGCGATTGCCGCATTTCCCGTCACAACCAGGAGGTCGACTTGCGGGAGTAAGGAGATAATAGCCTCTTCCATCTTGTCCATCTGCGGACCCGCAAATCGATGCAACAGGACGATATTCCGACCCTGCACATAACCGAGGTCAGCCAAGCGCTGTTCGAGCGCTTGCGCATAGATTCCACCCAGCTCGGGTGTAGTCGCCCTCACATCACCTATTCGCCAGACCTTGCCGGGTTGCTGAGCATCGGCGGCGAAGGGCAGCGCCAGAGCAGCACCGTAAATTGCGCCTATGAACTCCCGCCGCCTCATTCGATCACCTCGTCGGCGCGGGCGAGTACCAATGGCGGAATCGTGAGGCCGAGCGCCGTGGCAGTCTTGAGATTGATTACCAGCTCGAACTTGGTCGGCCGCAGGAAGGGCAGGTCGGCCGGTTTTTCACCCTTGAGAATCCGGGCCGTGTAGATCCCAACTTCGCGGTAAACTTCGTTAATGATTGGCCCGTAGCTCGCCAATCCGCCCGCTTCGACAAACTCACGCCACGAATAAATGGTGGGCAGCGCGTATCGCGCTGCCAGCGCGACGAGTCGATCGCGCTGACTGGTAAAGAACGAATCGGTGCTGACGAGGAGCGCACCGGCTCGCTGTTGGATTAAGGTCGCGAACGCCGTTTCGAGGTCGCTTTCACTACTGGCGCTCACAATATGAATATTCCGTTCGAGTGTGCGAGCCGCCATCTGGAGGTCTTTCGACCGGCTCTCAGCGGCCGGATTGGTCGGGTTGATGAGTATACCAATCACATCGGCTGTAGGCACCACATCGCGCAATATTTGCAGCCGCTTTGTCTCCAACTCGGTCGCGACAAAGCTTGCGCCGGTGACGTTGCCACCCGGCCGGTTGAAGCTGACGATAAGTCCCGCTTTCACCGGATCGCTGCCACTCACCGTCACTATTGGTATCGAAGAGGTTGCTGCCTTCGCGGAGAGGGCCGCGACGTCGCCACCGCTTGAGAGGATTACGGCGACCTTTTCGCGGACCAAGTCAGCCGCGAACACCGGCAGTCGATCGTATTGGCCTTGCGCCCAACGAAATTCTATCGCCACGTCCCTACCGTCGATGTAACCCGACTCATTCA
>DATBYX010000380.1:0-8680 GCA_036513475.1 Xanthobacteraceae bacterium
GACATCAAGGCGCTGCTCCAGCCTCGCGCGCGAAAGCTCGCCGGCGCGATCGCGGGACGCGCGCTTTACGATGGCCGGCTCGACGGAAGTGAAGCCTTGCGGCTCATACGAGCAGCGCGCCAGCGTAAATCCTGATGTTCAAAGTCCGCGTCATTCCCTGCCTCGACGTCAAGGATGGCCGCGTGGTCAAGGGGATCAAGTTCCTCGATCTGCGCGATGCCGGAGATCCGGTCGCCGCGGCGATCGCCTATGATTCCGCCGGCGCCGACGAGCTCACCTTTCTCGACATCACCGCAAGCCACGAGAACCGCGACATTATATTGGACGTGGTGCGCCGCACCGCCGAAGCCTGTTTCATGCCGCTGACTGTCGGGGGTGGCGTTCGCACGGTCGAGGACATCCGCAAGCTCCTCGCTTCGGGCGCCGACAAGGTGTCCATCAACACTGCTGCGGTGGCGCGCCGCACTTTCGTCAAGGAGGCGGCGGAGAAATTCGGCGATCAGTGCATGGTGGTGGCGATCGACGCCAAGAAGGTATCGCCACCAGGCAAAGCCGATCGCTGGGAAATTTTCACCCATGGAGGACGCAACCCGACCGGCCTCGATGCCGTCGATTACGCGCGCGAAGTAGTCGCCCTGGGCGCGGGCGAGATCCTGCTCACCTCAATGGACCGCGACGGCACCCGGCAAGGCTTCGACATTCCGCTCACCCGCGCGGTGGCTGATGCGGTCACGGTTCCGGTGATCGCCTCGGGCGGTGTGGGCACGCTCGAACATCTCGTCGAAGGCATTCGCGATGGCCATGCGACCGCAGTGCTCGCCGCTTCGATCTTCCACTTCGGCGAATATTCGATTCGGCAAGCAAAGACCCATATGGCTGCCGCTGGGCTGCCGATGCGGCTCGATCCGTGAACGTAACCTATTGCTTCGTGAGCGGCGCGTTACGGTCGAGGATGCGCAGCACCTCGTCGCGCGGCCGGTCCGGCGCTTCGAGCAGCACGCGATCGATGCCGGCCTCGCGATAGGACGCAAGCGTCGCCGCATCAGCCGGCGCGTTGAAGACCGTGATGGACAGCGTCGTGGGATCCCGACCGGCGGTGCTGGCGGCCTGGCGCAGCCGCGTGACGGCGCTCCTCGGGTCAAAGCCGCCCGGCGCGCGCGGGAACCAGCCATCACAGAACTCCACCACCCGCTTGATGGTGTGGTCGCTCTCGCCGCCAAGCAGGATGGGCGGATGCGGCTTCTGCTTCGGCTTGGGGTAGAGCCAGACCGGATCGAAATTTACATACTGGCCGTGAAATTCGGCTTCCTCCTGCGTCCACAACGCCTTCATGGCCAGAACGCGTTCCCGCAGCAGCTTGAAGCGGGTGTCGTAGCGTGCGCCATGGTTCTCCATCTCCTCCACATTCCAGCCGCCGCCGACCGCGAAGATGAAGCGGCCGCCGGAGAGCTGGTCGAGGCTCGCCACCGATTTGGCGGTGATGATGGGATCGCGCTGCGGAATGAGCGCAATGCCGGTACCGAGCTTCAGGGTGCGCGTTGCCGCTGCGGCGAAGGATAAAGCGACGAACGGATCATGCGTGTGCGAATAGCGCCTGGGCAATTCGCCGCCGCCCGCAAATGGCGTACGCCGGCTCACCGGGATGTGCGTGTGCTCGCAGACAAACAGCGATTCGAAACCGCGCGCTTCGAGCGCGCTCGCGAGCTCGGGGACCTCGATGCCGTAATCGGTCGGAAAATGAAAAACGCCAACGCGCATGCTTAATCTCCCTCGGCAATAGACAGGTTGCCCCAGCTGGTCGTGCGTTCGATCCGCACTGCGATAACCGGGCACTGCGCGATATCCATCCGCTCGAGTTGAGGATATCGCGCACGGAGAAGCGCCTGGGCGTGCTGATGTTCCCTTCCGCCGGTGTGGATTTCCGCCCGGCCGTACAGCATGACCCAGCCGAGCAGCGCCCAGTCCTCGTTGTAACGATCGACGACGAGAGCGACGGCGGGGTTCGCTGTAATGTTACGCAGGCGCTTGAGCGCGGTGAACGTCGTTTTCGGCTTTTCGTCAATGGTGATGTAAAGCGTGCGCGCGGCGATGGCGAAGCACACCGGCACCACGTGCGGGACCCCGCGCGCGTCAGCGGTCGCGAGATGGGCAAGTCTTTGATGCAGCACAAATGCTCGCTCTCGCTCGGACAACGTGCCGATTGCATGCATGCTCCGTTTGAGCTCAGGATCATCCCTCATTGGTATGATGCCGCGTTGGTATGGTGCCGCGCGCCGTCGGCGGACATCGTCGGCAGCTTGATCGGACACATCGCCTCGAACGCGCGCGCAACCCGAAGAACAAGGCCGTCCTGATATTTGGCTGCCACGATTTGCAATCCCACTGGCAGGCGGGCACTGGTAAAGCCGCAGGGAATCGATGCCGCAGGTTGCTGTGTCAGGTTGAATGGGAAGCTGAACGGGGTCCAATGGGTCCAGTTTGTTTGAGCAGTGTCGGCGGGCGCGAGCCGGCCTGCTTCGAAGGCGGGGAGCGGCAAGGTCGGCGTGAGCAGCACGTCGCATTCGCGATGAAACCGCGCCATGCGCAATCCGAGCTCCGCGCGTTGGTTGACCCATCGGACATAATCCATGTGTCCGATGCTTTCCCCGAGAGCGGCTATGCGGTCGAACCCGGGATCAAGGAGCGGCCAGCGCTCGCGCGGGATCGAAGCGCGCACGCTGGCCGCGCCGGTAAACCAATGCCCGTTGAACATTTCGATCGGATCAGGGAAGTCGGGATTGCGGAGCTCGACGATCGCTCCAGCTTCTGTGAGCTTTTCCGCGGCGGCTTCCACCAGCGCCCGAATCTCAGGATCGACGTTCGCGTATCCAAGATCGATGCTCAGCGCCATGCGCAGGCCGCGCACGCCTTGCTCAAGACCAATGGTAAAGTCGCAGGGGCGATAAGGCAGGCTATACCAGTCGCGCGCGTCGGGCTGCGCCAGGATGGTGAGCATGCGCGCAGCATCGTCCACTGACGCCGTGATCGGGCCGAGATGCGCGATGGTGCCGAATGGACTCAGCGGATAGGCGGGCACCAGGCCGAACGTCGGCTTGATCCCGAAAACCCCGGTGAATGCCGATGGAATGCGGACCGAGCCGCCGCCGTCGGTGCCGAGGTGGAGCCGACCCATATGCAGGGCGGCCGCAACCGCCGCGCCGCCGCTGGATCCGCCCGAGGTCTTGCGGTCGTCCCAGGGATTGCGCGTGATCCCCGTGAGCGGAGAATCGCATACGGCTTTCCATCCGAATTCGGGAGTGGTCGTCTTCCCCAGAAGGACCGCCCCGGCCTCGCGCAGGCGCGCCACTGCCGGTGCGTCCTCGTTCCATTCCTGCGCGGGGTCGGCGGTCTTGGATCCGCGCAGGGTTGGCCAGCCCCGGGTGAGGATGATGTCCTTGATGCTCGCCGGTACTCCGTCGATGCAGCTGCGCGGCTCGCTCTTGCGCCAACGCCCCTCCGATGCCGCCGCCGCCGCGAGCGCATGCTCGGCGTCGATCAGGCAAAACGCGTTGAAGCGGGCGTTAAATTGTTCGATTCGCGTGAGTGCGGCGCGGGTCGCCTCGACCGGCGACGCCTCGCCCCGACGAAAAAGTCGGACCAGATCGCTCGCCGGGAGCTCAGCAAGATCAAAAGATCCCATCAATATTGCCTCGCGATATCGATGACGTTCTTCATCGGGCGGCCGCTCTGGAATGCCGCATAGTTCGCAAGGAAGTGCGGCACGACATCCTCCGGCACGAGTGGGCCGCAGATATGTGAAGTGACGGTCACCTGGGGATGCGCCCAGAATGGGTGGTCGGGCGCAAGCGGCTCCGTCGCAAACACATCCAATGTGGCATGGCTGACGCGTCTCTTGTCGAGCGCATCCAGGAGCGCGGTCTCGTCGATCACGCCACCCCTGCCGATGTTGATGATGTGCGTTCCGCGGCGGCAGCAAGCAAACAGATCCCTCCCGAAAAGGCCTTTTGTTTCCCTTGTCAGCGGCAATACCAGGACAAGCACGTCGCTGCCGCCGAGAAAGCGCGGCAAGGCAGCATTGCCGGCGAGGACCTCGTTCGCCGAAGCGCAATCGCGCTCCGAGCGGCGCCATCCGATGACGCGGGCGCCAAGCGCTACGACAGCTCCCGCGAGAACCGAGCCGATCTCTCCGAGACCCGCGATCCCGACCGTGAGGTTTCGGATCGTGCCGACCTCGAAATAAGACCACTGGCGTTGTTGCTGCTGAGCGCGCGCGGTGGCGAGGTGAAGGCTCTGGTCGAGGATGGCAGCCACCGCGTATTCGGTCATGCGCGGCGCAATCAGCTCGCCGGCGGTGCGGGTCAACACTACGTCCGGGCCGAACGGCCAGTGCTCGATGATCTCATCGACGCCGGCGCCCATTTTTTGCACCCAGCGCAGGCGCGGCATGTTTTTCAGCATCTCCGGCGGAAAGCCCCAGCCGTAAAGAATGCAAGCGTCGGCGAGGTGAGGCGCTGCCTCTTCCGGCGAGGTCGCGCAATGAATGGCGACATCGGGGAGGGTGCGAGCCAGCAGATTTCCGAATCGGACAATATCCGACCGATAGATCGAGTAGACGAGTATGGGGCCTCCCTGCCGCATTGCCCCGAGCGGCTACGATAAGCCGATCTTGCGCACGATCTTGAGCAGACGATCCGTGTCGGCTTGCAGAAACGTCTCGAACTCCGGCCCATCCAGGTAGGAAACCTGACTTCCCGCCTGCTCGAGCCGTTCTACCGCGTTCTTGTCGTGCATGAAGGAGCGGATCGCATTGCGCAGAATATCCGCGACCTGCGCGGGCGTCTTTCTGGGCGCGAATACGCCCGTCCAGAGAATGTAGACCACGTCGGGGTAGCCGGCCTCCTGGAAAGTTGGAACATGCGGCAAGCTCGGCAGTCGTTCGGTCCCCCATTGCGCCAGCACGCGGATGTTGCCGGCATCGATCTGTCCTTTGGCAGTGGAGACGAGCGTAGGCACGATCGGCACGTGCCCGGAAAGAAGCGCGCTGAAGGAGGGGCCGCCACCCTGATACGGCACATGCACCATCTTGAGCTGCGCGGCTGCTAGAAACATCTCCATGGCGAGATGCACCGTGCCGAGGTGCCCGGAGGTGCCGTAAGGGAGTTGGCCGGGCTTGTTTCGGACGTCGGCAATGAGCTCGTCGAGCGAGCTCCAGGGCGCGGACTTGTTCACCGCGAGGATGGTGGGATCCGCCAGCAGGCGTGCAAGCGGCACGAATTGATCGACCTCATAGGTCACCGGCTTGCCCACCAGGCGGTTCGCTTCCGGGATGACGGCGAGCGAGGGCAGCGCCGTCATGATGGTGTAGCCGTCGGGCTCCGCACGCGCGACATAGGCGTGGCCGATGCCGCCTCCCGCTCCGCCCTTATTCTCCACCACGACGTTCTTTCCGAACGTCTCGGACAGGAACGCCGCGAGCGGACGCGCGGCGAAGTCGGCAACGCCGCCGGGCGGAAACGGGACCACGAGGGTGATGGTACGCGCCGGCCATGGTTCCTGCGCGTGCAAGCTCATCGCTCCTGCTGTCAGCAGCGGGAGCGCCAGCGTACCCTTCATGAATTTCCGGCGATCCGTCATGCAATCCTCCCCATCTCCTTCGACTGCTGTCGTGCTTCCCGCGAGACAGCCACCGCTGATTAGGACGGCCCAGGCGCGCAAGCTTGCAACGCTCTCCCGCAGTTGGTCCAGAGGTGATATGCACCACCGCCAGAGCAGGGCCGTGTCCAATTTCATGTCCAATTTCAAGCTGCATGATCTCGAGAGCCGCATCGCAGAGCGCGCGCGGGCAAGCGCGGAGGTTTCCTACACGCGCCGGCTCCTCGACGGCGGAGTGGAATACTGCGCCAGGAAGCTTGGCGAGGAATCGATCGAGACCGTGCTCGCCGCGGTCAGCGAGGATCGCGAGCGGTTGATCGCCGAGGCTGCGGATCTCATCTATCACTTGCTGGTCGTGCTCAGGGCGCGCGGCATTGCGCTCGGAGAGGTCGAGGCGGCGCTGGGCGAGCGCACCAGACAGAGCGGCCTCCAGGAAAAGATGTCGCGCGGGTCCAGCTGAGCAGAAGGCCGATGGAGCAACGCACCGACGACGGCCTCTCTCCCTACCGTGTCTTCTCGCGGGTGGAATGGGCGGAACGGCGCGAAGATACGCCGATGACGCTCACCCCTGACGAAGTCACCCGGGTGCGTTCGTTGCATGATCGGCTCGACATCCAGGAGGTCGAGGAAATCTATTTGCCGCTCTCGCGCCTGCTTTCGCTCTATGTGGCGGCAACCCAGCGGCTGTTCCGGGCGCAGCAGGACTTTCTGGGCACCCAGGACAGCAAGATGCCCTACATCATCGGGGTTGGCGGGTCCGTCGCGGTGGGCAAGTCGACCACCGCGCGCGTGCTCCAAGCATTGCTGGCGCGCTGGCCCAACGTTCCCAAGGTCGACCTCGTAACCACCGACGGATTTCTCTATCCCAACGCCATCCTGACCCGCGAAGGCCTGATGGAACGGAAAGGCTTTCCGGAAAGCTATGACCTGCCGGCGCTGCTGCGCTTTCTCTCCGACGTGAAGGCCGGCCGCCGGCCGATCCGCGCACCGATCTACTCCCATCTCGTCTATGACGTCATGCCGAACCAGTGGGTCGAGATCGATCGGCCGGAAATTCTGATCGTCGAGGGTCTCAACGTGCTCCAGACCGGGCCCCCGCCCAAGGGTGGAAAGGCTATCCCCTATGTCTCGGACTTTTTCGATTTCTCCATCTATCTCGATGCCAATGAGGAGGTGTTGCATCACTGGTATGTGGATCGCTTTCTCACGCTGCGCGGCACGGCGTTCCGCGACCCCAAATCCTATTTCCACCGTTATGCGACGCTCTCCGATCCAGATGCGGTTGAAACCGCGACCGCTATCTGGCGCCGCATCAATCTCCTCAATCTGCATGAGAATATCCTGCCCACGCGCCAGCGCGCGGACCTCATCCTGAAGAAAGGCGAGAGCCACCAAGTCGAAGAGGTCGCGCTCCGCAAGCTGTAAAGCGGGTTCCCGCTTGATCGCGCGCATTGGACAATGCGCGCTGAGCTCCGGCCCAAACCAGGCCGAATGCACGTACAGCCGCAATGGCGCATCGGCCGACTCGGACGAGAGTGCGACAGTCAGATCGGCAGGAGCAACGACCCGCTAAGAAGACGTTAACCTTAACCGGACGTGGATGCTGCGCCGCTCAGGCAGCGCGCCTGATCTCATCAGCCAGCATGCGATAGGAGAGCGCCTCCGCAAGGTGAACGCGGCCCACGCGTTCCGTGCCGTCGAGGTCGGCGAGCGTGCGGGCGACCCGCAGCACGCGATGATAGCCCCGGGCGGAGAGCCGCATGGCGTCCGCCGCATCGCGCAGCAGGCCAAGCCCGGCCGCATCCGGGCGTGCCGCATCTTCGAGCACGGAGCCGTGCGCCGCGGCGTTGGTGCGGATATGCGCAAGGCCGATCGCAGCATAGCGCTGCGCCTGCATTTCGCGCGCGCGCAGAACGCGCTCCGCCACTTCGCGACTTCCTTCCGATGGCGGCGGCAGGATGAGATCGGCCGCGGTGACCGCCGGCACCTCGATGTGCAGATCAATGCGGTCGAGGAGCGGCCCCGAAAGGCGCGCCTGATAATCGGCGGCACAGCGTGCATTCGGCGCCCGCCTGCAGGTAAAGCCGGGCTCACTGGCGCGCCCGCAACGGCACGGGTTCATCGCGGCGACCAGCATGAACCGCGCCGGATAGGTCACGCGATGGTTCACCCGCGCAATGGCGACTTCGCCGGTCTCGAGAGGTTGTCGCAAAGCATCGAGAGCATGTGCCTGGAATTCCGGAAGCTCGTCGAGGAACAGCACGCCATGGTGCGCAAGCGAGATCTCCCCGGGACGCGCACGCAAGCCACCCCCGACCAGGGCCGGCATGCTGGCGGAATGATGTGGTGCGCGAAACGGACGGCGATTGGTCAGGGCACCGCCTTCGATCTCACCGGCCACCGAGGCGATCATCGATACTTCGAGCAATTCCGCAGGGGTTAGAGGCGGAAGAATGGTGGGAAGCCGGGCCGCCAGCATCGACTTGCCGGCGCCCGGCGGGCCGACAAGCAAGAGGTTGTGGCCGCCGGCCGCGGCGACTTCCAGGGCGCGCTTGGCGCTCTCCTGCCCCTTGATGTCTTTGAGGTCTACGAGCGGATCGGCGAACTCGCGGATCTTGGGCTGCGGGCGGGAAAGCACCTGGGTCCCGCGAAAGTGGTTGGCGAGTTGGATCAGGGAAGCGGCCGCAACGATCTCCATCTCCGGGCTTGCCCACGCCGCTTCCGAGCCGCCCGCCGCGGGACAGATGAGACCTTCGCCGCGGGCATTCGCGCCGATGGCAGCCGGCAGCACCCCCGCGACTGGTGCAATGGAGCCGTCGAGCCCAAGCTCCCCAAGAACCGTGAATCCCGATAGCGCATCGGCAGGAATGGCCCCGATGGCGGCCATGAGGCCAAGTGCAATAGGGAGATCGTAATGGCTCCCTTCCTTGGGCAGGTCGGCAGGCGCAAGATTGACCGTGATCCGCCGCGCCGGCAGCGCAAGCCCCGACGCCACGAGGGCCGCGCGCACGCGCTCGCGTGCTTCGGA
>DATBYX010000381.1:0-2754 GCA_036513475.1 Xanthobacteraceae bacterium
GCAGCGGCGCCGCGTCGGGGCCCCGGTTGTGCGCAGTGATCCGGATCGCAAGGTCCTCCGGATCGGCCTTGGCGTACTCGATGAAGATGTCGAAGTAACGATCGCCGTCGAATACCTGCGAGTCGAGCAGCTCGTACTCCAGGCCCTGTCCGGCGCGGCGCTGGTTTTGCTCAATGAGCTCGCGATACGGAAACGCCGCCTGCGGATACTTGTAGAGCAAGCACATATACGAGTGGGTCGGCGTGTTGTCGATGTGGAAATAGTACTCTTTCACGTCCTCGCCGTGATTACCCTCGTACGGGTTAACCCCGAACAGCCGCTCCTTCAGGTGCGGATCGCGTTCGTTCCAGAACGCCGGCGCGAAGCACAGAAGCTGGTAGCGGTCGCACAGTCCCGCGATGCCGTCCTCGCCCCAGCGGTATGCCTTGGCGCGCGCCCTGTCATAGGTCAAATAGCGCCAGGCGTCGCCATCATGCGAGTAGTCCTCACGCACGGTGCCCCACGACCGGTCCGAGACGTAGGGCCCCCAGCGCCGCCATCCGGACAGATCGTCCCGGATCTCGCGGACGCGCTCCCGCTCGCGATCCAATGCCATCCCAAACGCGATCGCCGATTTCATGAGATGCCTCTCATCGCGGCGAATGGCAGGCCATAATCTCTGCTTCGGAAAATGCGAATGGCTGGGGTATCATGACTGTAACCCCGCCGATCAGCCCGTATTCCGCAAACCGGCGGCGACTCCGTTTAATGCAGCGCCGAGCTCGTTCGTCCTGCGCACCAGATCTCCACGCCGGATGAGCTCGACCTGCAGATGGTTCAAAGGAGAGTTATAAGGAAACCGATGCCGGAAACGCGCGAGCCAAGGAGTCTCGGCCAGCCGGTGCTGGGTGCCCGTGATTTCATTCAGCGCATGCACAGTTCGGTCCCATTCGGCCTCAAGCGCGCTGAAGATTTTGTCCGCGAGATCCTGATCGGCGGAGAGCCCGGCGTACCTCTTGGCTTGCCACGACGACGCTTTGTGCAATGAAGAGGCCCCATGCACGAGTCCAAGCCACCCTCCGATGCACTGGTCTTCTTCGGCGCCACCGGCGACCTCGCCTATAAGAAGATCTTCCCCGCGCTGCAATCGCTGACCCGCCGGGGCCGCCTCAACGTTCCAGTCATCGGAGTCGCCTTCTCGGGCTGGAACCGCGACCAGCTTATCGCGCGCGCCAAGGCGAGCTGCAACGAGTACGGGGGGCTCGACCAGGCGGCGTTCGAGAAGCTCTTGGCCAACCTCCGCTACGTCGACGGCGACTACAAAGACCCGAAGACCTTCGAGCGGCTCAAGAGCGAGCTGGGCAAGGCCAAGCGCCCCACGCACTACCTGGCGATCCCTCCGAGCATGTTCACGACGGTGGCCGAGGGGCTCGCGAAGGCACGCGCCGCCGAAGACGCGCGGGTGGTGGTCGAGAAGCCGTTCGGCCGCGACCTCGCCTCGGCGCACGAGCTCAACCGGGTGCTGCACCGCTTCTTCCCTGAAGAATCGGTCTTCCGCATCGACCACTACCTCGGTAAGGAAGCAGTGCAGAACATTCTCTACTTCCGCTTCGCCAACGCGTTTCTCGAGCCGATCTTCAACCGCCACTACGTCCAGAACGTGCAGATCACGCTCACCGAGAGCTTCGGCGTGAAGGGTCGCGGCAAGTTCTACGACGAGACGGGCGTCATTCGCGACGTGATCCAGAATCACCTGCTGCAGGTCGTGAGCTACCTCGCGATGGAGCCACCCTCGTCGACGTACCCCGAGGCCATTCGCGACGAGCAGGCGAAGGTGCTGCGCACGGTGCGGCCGATGAGCACCGAGCGCATGGTGCGCGGCCAGTTCAAGGGGTACCGCGACGAGCCAGGCGTCGCGAAGGACTCCTACATGGCGACGTACGCGGCGCTCCAGCTCTGGATCGACTCGTGGCGTTGGGCCGGCGTGCCGTTCTTTGTGCGCGCGGGCAAGAGCCTCAAGCAGACGATGACCGAGATCTTCATTGAGCTGAACAACCCGCCGCAGGTGGTGTTCAAGGAGGCGGCTCCGCACATGGGCAACTACGTGCGCTTCCGGCTGAGTCCCGAGGTGCAGATCGCGATCGGCGCGCGTGCGAAGAAAGCGGGCGAGGGCATGCTCGGAGAGCCCATCGAGCTCAGCGTGATCGACACCGCCGCGCAGGGCGTCGGCGGCCGCATGGAGGCGTACGAGCGGTTGCTGGGCGACGCGATGCTCGGCGACGCCACGCTCTTCGCCCGCCAGGACGTCGTCGAGGCCGCCTGGGCCATCGTTGACCCGGTCATTCACGGCCCCAGCCCGATGTACGAGTACGAGCCCGGCACGTGGGGGCCGAAGGAAGCCGACAAGCTCGTCGAGGGCGTGGGCGGCTGGAACACGCGGTAGGTCAAGCTGGATCGCCTAGGCCGATACGAGGTCCATCTCGATTGCAAACTCGAACCCTCCCGCGTTGCTACGCCGCCCGCCTCGAGCAGGAGCCGCGCAACTCCGCCCCCTGGACCCGCGTCGTCCGTTCCGAGCGTCTCGCCACGCAACTGTCCTGCCCATTTGTCGCGAGTGTCTTGGTCGGAAGCATATCGCGCGGCGCTGCGTTGATCGCTTCAGTTGGAAGCCGTGAACGTCTTGTCGACGCGGGAGTTTAGTCAAGCCGTTTCTTGTATGCGCAGTAAGCGCATTGTGCGTCACAGCAAATTCGCACCCGCGATGACCGCTTGGGG
>DATBYX010000382.1:0-23691 GCA_036513475.1 Xanthobacteraceae bacterium
AGCGGACCGGGCTGCACACCATGAATTGTCAGTGCTGAGATGAGGAGCGCGGTTGCCGGGATCGATGGGATCCCGAGCGCGAGCAGCGGGATCATGGCGGTGCCGGTGACTGCGTTGTTGGCGGTTTCCGGTCCGGCGACAGCCGATGACCGATGCCCGCCCGACCGCCGGCGCCGATTCCCGCAGGTCGGCCCAGCGCGGTATCAACTCCTTGAATTTCGGCCGGATCGCTTTGACCGCCGCGACATTTTCCAGGTTGATCAGGATTTCCGAAATGCCGAACAGGCCGATCGCGAGCGCGGTAAAGGATAGCCCGGCCGTGAGCTCGGCGCTGCCGAACGTGAAACGAGGAACGCCTGTCAGCCTGTCCAGCCCCACGGTGGCCAACGCGAGCCCGAGCGCAATCATGGCGGCAGTCTTTGCCCGCGAACCACCGGACACCGCAGTTATGACGGCGAGCGCCAGCAAGATCAGCACGACCTGCACCGACGGACCGATGGCAATCATCACCTTGGCAAGCGGAGGTGTGATGAACATTAGGCCAAGTATGGAAACCGTACCGCCCACAAAAC
Source organism: Xanthobacteraceae bacterium (assembly GCA_036513475.1). Taxonomy (GTDB): domain Bacteria; phylum Pseudomonadota; class Alphaproteobacteria; order Rhizobiales; family Xanthobacteraceae; genus VAZQ01. Next base: position 573 of record DATBYX010000382.1, read on the forward strand.
TGCCAAGTGCGGCGATCATCAGGGCCGGGCCGGCTCGGCCCTTGCGCGCCATCTCATAGCCGTCGATGCATGTGACGACAGATGCCGCCTCGCCTGGAATTCGCACCAGTATCGAAGTGGTGGAGCCGCCATACATGGCTCCGTAAAAGATACCGGTCAGCATGATGATGCCGATTGCGGGATCAAGCCCAAACGTGAGGGGAAAAAGCAGTGTCATTCCGGCGAGTGGCCCCAGCCCGGGCAATACGCCGACCACGGTCCCCCACAGGCAGCCGAGGAAGCAATAAGTGAGCCCCTTCCAGGAAAGGGCGACTCCAGAGTTTGTCGAATGCAGCTGTTGCGATCGCTCTGCCCTGGATCGGTCGATTGCATTGCTTTTTGCGAGGCTGTTGCGCTCAAGAGCGGAACTCGAACCGGCGACCGCTGATGATGAGTTCTGTTACTTCTTAAGTCCCAGATCGACCATGAGTTGCGCCAGTTTGGCGTCGTCGCTTGCGATCAACATTCCGAATTCCTCGGCGGAGAGGTAAGCCGGCGTGAACCCGAGCGCCTTGCCGGCATCGGCAAACGACTGCGAGTGGACAGTCTTCTCTGCCGCGCCCTGCAAGCTGATAATGATCGGCGTGGGGGTGCCCTTTGGCGCGGCAATACCCCGCCACATGTCAAGACGTACGTCGTATCCGAGCTCGGCTGCAGTAGGCACGTCCTGAAACACCGGGTCGCGCGCGGAGCCCAGCACTGCCAGAACGCGAAGATCACCATTCCTGACGTGCGGAACGAGAGCCGCAGGGAGTTGAACTACGCCTTCGATTCTGCTGCCGAGCAGATTGACGATGGCCTGGCCTTCGCCGAACGGCACTTCGATGACCTTGGCGCCGGAACTCGTGAACAAGGCAGCGGCAGAAAAATGCGTATGACTGCCCGTCCCGGAATTGCCGATGCGAACCTTGCCGGGGTTGGACTGCGCGTGCGCGATGAGCTCGCGCAGGCTCTTCCAGGGGGCATCGGCGCGCACGGCGATGGCCGGCGTCTCCAGGCTGACACGGGCCACTGGATCGAACGCAGTGTAATCAAACGGCAGAACACCGGAGTGGTAGGTCGAAGAAATCGAGTTCGAATTCCAGATGATGGAATGGCCGTCCGGCTTCTGCTTGCTCACGTGGCTGTATCCTATCGCCCCGCCGCCGCCGGTTCGATTCACCACCGGAACCGGGACGCCCAAGAGCTTTGCCATCCCGTCGGCGAGATAACGGGCAGTCACGTCGGCGGCGCTGCCGGCTCCGAACATGACCGTCATTTCGATGGGCCTGCCCCCGGGATACTGATCCGCACGGGCGGTTGCGGGTAGCGCGCCGGCCGCGAGAAGAAACGCGGTCACCTTGAAAAAAGACCTGTTGCTAAAGGACTTCTTGATAAATGACCTGGATATGATCGGACGCATCACTTACTCCGCTCGACCGCCTGGTTACGCCAGAAAATCAAGACTTATTTGTTCGCTCCAGCTCCTCATGGAGGGCTGCTCCGATGCCTCCGCGTGGAATGCGAACAGCTCGACTGGGGTTGGTCGCAAGGTCAGTGGTGATCGGTGCCGGTGACGGAATGATGGCGACACCGATCACTGCATCTAAAAAACAGATGCAACTAATTCGTTTGTTCCTGGTTGAGACCTTGTATTAGTTTAACATGTGGTGCTGTGTTACCCGAACAAACAAATTACCCACACCAGAGCACCGACACAGGGTCGGAGTGTGCGAGCGCACCACCCGGACGCGGGTAAACAAGCGCACCCGTTCACATTCCGGTCCAGCGCTCGGAAAAGGAACGGTTCGCTATCCGGCAACACAGCGCACGAACCTTATTCTCAGAATCGGGGCCAAGGCCGCACGCAACACAGATGCATCTTCTTACAAAACAGGCGCGAGTCTCCCGCGATTGGCATCCCGATCTGACGAGCCGCTCTGCACCGGGGGCTACGAGGGTGCTGCTCTCGAAATGGGCCGCACATAGTATGCCGGTCCGTTGATGAGTCCGGCCGGTCGCGAGCCCAGCTACCACTCCAATGACCCCAAATGACCGCAAGCAGGCTGATGACGGGGCGCAACATGGGTCCTGTCCGACGACTGCGCCTCCAGCTTGCCGCCAGGGCAGCCCGAGCCCGTGATGCAGATCACAAATACGCCTGATTTTCTTTACCCGCTGCGAGCCAGCCACAAAATCCCCATTCAGGCCAAGCATTTAGCCGCAGCGTTGACCATCTTTCGGCCAGTTTCTCACGGTTTGAAAAACAGCCGGGCAAACATGGCTATTAATTAAGTGGTCTGCCGAGCAGGCGGGCTGCTAAATAGGAATCACAACGGGCGGGGCTGGGGAAGCATGCGAAGCCGGCACGCATGGCCGCCCCCGTCCGGGGGCGCGTGTTGCGTTGAAAGTCGGTCCCATGTTCGAGGAGTTGCGAACACGTGCGCTGGCGGTGAAAGCCGCGTGTTCTCGCTCCTCGTTGACAGGTTTGGCGGGATTATTTCTGGTGCAGATCCTATCCGGGTGCATGTTCGGCACAGAGCGGCCGGACCTCGCGCTTTCCGCCCCGCCGGGCTATCGCGCCACACGCGGCGATGTCCACGCCGCGGTTCCAGCCCTTGACTGGTGGCGCGGCTTTCGTTCTGCGGAACTCACCAGGTTCATCGAAGAGGCTCAGACCGAGAGCTTCGACATAGGCGCAGCGATTGGCCGCATTCTGCAGGCTGACGCGCAAAGCAAGATCGCCAGCGCGCCGCTGCTGCCCGCGGCCGCTTTTGCCGGCACGGGGGCCCGGCTGAAAAGTGCGGGGCTTCCCGAGCGGGGCGACTATCGCGTCGTGCTCAACGCAGCCTACGAAATGGATTTCTGGGGCAAGAACAGGGCCGCCTCGCTCGCTGCCGAGGAAAACGTCGTGGTGGCGCGCTTCGACAAGGAGGTCGTCGTCCTTTCCACGATCGTGAGCGTCGGCACGGCTTATCTCCAGATCCTGGCCTCGCAGGACCATTTACGGATCAACCGTGAGAATCTTGTCGCCGCCTCGCGCATCCTCACGTTGGTGAAGCAGCGGGCGGAGCAAGGGACCGCTTCCGCCCTGGACGTCGCCCAACAACAGAGTCTGGTCGACCAAGTGCGCGCAAATATTCCCTTGTTTGACCAGACCCTGCGCCAGAACATCGCGATTCTTGCGGCGCTTATGGGCCGCGCCCCAGAAGATCTCGTTGTAAAGGGGGGCAGCCTCTTTCGGCTCGGCATACCGCTGGTCACGCCGGGATTGCCCTCTGAACTGCTGCTGCAGCGCCCCGACATTCGCGCGGAAGAAGCGAACCTCGCGGCTGCCGAGGCAAGCGTTGCATCTGCCCGCGCGGCTTTTTTCCCTACCATCTCGCTCACGGCCCAAGGCGGATATGAAAGCACGGCGTTACGGCTGTTGTTCACGCCGCAAAACGCGCTTTACAATGTTGCGGCCAACATCACCCAACCCATATTCGACGGATTCCAGCTCGAAGGGCAGCTGGAGTTCGCGCAGGGCAGGCAATTCGAGCTGCTCAAAACCTATTGCCAGACCGTTCTGAACGGATTCCGCGACGTCGAGATCGCTCTGATAGCAATTGCGGATGGGGCAGAGCGAGAGCGCCTCCAGCAGGCGGTCGTCACCAGCTCGCGGCGGGCGTTCGAGCTCTCCGAGACGCGATTGCGCGAGGGCGTGGCGGACCTGGTTGTAGTGACCCAGACGCAGCAGACCCTCTTCACGGCGGAAGATAATCTGGTGCTCGCGCGGCTTGCGCGATTACAAGCGGTGTTGAGCCTGTTTCAGGCGCTCGGTGGGGGATGGTTGCCTCCGGGAGTGCAGGCTCCGGGACGGTTGGCGCAATGAGCTTCAAGGGACGCACTGCCAGTACGTTGATCGCCGGCCTGGTCATCGCCGCCGTAGTGGGCGTCTATTACATGCCGCAGGCGCAGCAGCCGCGGCAGCTCCAGGATGGCTCCAAGGGCGGCCAGCGCGGTGCAATCGCCTCAGGCGATTCGGTCCCGGTGCTCGCGACCCCGGCGAAATTGGCCGATGTTCCCGTCTATCTCGACGGCGTAGGCACCGCAAAGGCGCTCAATACGGTCACGGTACGCTCGCAGGTGGACGGCAAGCTCATCAAGATTTCTTTCACGGAAGGACAGGACGTCGAGAAGGGGTACGAGCTGGCCAAGATCGACCCCGTCACCTACCAGGCTGCATACGACCAGACCGTCGCGAAGAAGGCGCAGGACGAAGCGCAGCTCGCAAATGCTCGCCTTGATCTCGAGCGTTACACCCGGTTGGCTGCCACCAATGCGGTCAACAAACAACAGCTCGACACGCAAAAAGCGATGGTCGCCCAGCTCGAAGCCCAGACCAAGCTCGACCAGGCCGCCATCGACAATGCGCGGGCCATCCTCTCCTACACCAACGTGATAGCACCCATCACCGGGCGCACGGGCATTCGCCTGATCGATGAAGGCAATATCATCAAGGCCGCCGATGCATCGGGCATCGTCATTCTCACCCAGCTGCGACCGATCTCCATCTTCTTCAATCTACCGCAGCAGCATCTGCCGGAGCTGAATAAAGGCTTCGCCGAAGCTCCGTTGGCGGTCGATGCGATCGGCCCCGACGGCAAGTCGGTCCTCGACCAGGGCAAGGTCGTCGTGATCGACAACCAAGTGGATCAGACCACCGGGACCGTGAAGCTCAAGGCCGAATTCCCCAACGCCAACCTGCAGCTTTGGCCCGGGCAGTTCGTCAACGTGCGCGTCCTGATGGATACGCGCCGTCAGGTGGTCGTGGTGCCAACGGCCGCCATCCAGCGCGGCCCCAACGGCACGTTGATCTATGTCCTGCGCGACAACGGTACCGTTACGGTGCGACCGGTGACGCTGAGCCAGCAGGATGACGTCCAATCGGTCGTCGATTCGGGCCTGCAAGCCGGGGAGCGTGTGGTCACCACGGGATTTGCCCGCCTTACCGAAGGCACCGCGGTAACGGTTTCAAACGCCGAGGACACCGGGCAGGCCACGCCCGCCGATCGGCCGCGCCCCGAAGGAGCGCGCGGCGGACGCGCCGCGCAGAAACGAAATCCCGGCGCAGCAGCGCGGCCGACCGCCAATCCATGAGCGTATCTTCGCCCTTCATCCACCGTCCGATCGCGACTTCGCTGCTTGGAGTAGCGGTCATGCTCGGCGGAGTGCTGGGGTATCTTTGGCTGCCGGTGTCTTCACTCCCGCAGGTCGACTTTCCCACCATCCAGGTCACCACGCAGCTTCCGGGCGCGAGCCCCGACGTGATGGCATCGCTCGTCACCGCCCCGCTCGAGCGCAACTTCGGACAGATACCCTCGCTGCAGCTGATGACATCGTCGAGCTCGTTCGGGGTAAGCCAGATCACCCTGCAGTTCGATCTTAATCGCGACATTGATGCTGCTGCGCAAGACGTGCAGGCGGCCATCAATGCCTCCGGATCGACCCTGCCAAAAAATCTGCCCTACCCTCCGGTCTATGCGAAGGTGAACCCGGCTGACGCACCGATGGTGACCTTGGCCATCACTTCGAGCACAATCTCGTTGAGGAACCTCAGCGATATTGCCGACACGCTGCTCGCGCAGCGGCTAAGCGAGCTCACCGGGGTGGGGCGTGTCACCGTACAGGGCAACATCAAACCTGCGGTCCGCATCCAGGCCGACCTCTCGCGGCTCGCCAACTACGGCATTGCGCTCGAAGACCTGCGCAATGTCATTGTGGCTGCCAATGTGGCGGGCCCGAAGGGCGCGCTCGACGGCGCCCACCAGTCTTACACAATCGCGGCGAACGACCAGATCACGGCGGCGGATGCTTACCGCAACATCGTGATCACGTTTCTCAACGGCGGGCCCGTCCGGCTGCGGGACGTGGCCGATATCATCGATGACGTTGAAAACAGCAAGGTGGGCGGTTTCTATCAGGGCACGCCGGCCATCGTCGTCGACATCCAGCGCCAGCCGGGCGCGAACGTGATCGAGACGGTCCAGCGCATCAGGACCGAGCTGCCGAAGCTGCAGCGCTCGATGCCAGTCGGAGCGACGCTCACGATCGTGCATGACGCCACCTCCAGTATTCGCGCGTCCGTGCGCGACGTGCAATTCACGCTCATCCTCAGCGTCGCGCTCGTAATCATGGTGGTGCTGATCTTCCTGCGCACCATCCGCGCCACCATCATTGCCGGGGTCGCCCTGCCACTCTCCCTGATTGCGACGTTCGGCATCATGTGGTTCTGCGGTTTTTCGCTCGATAACCTCTCGTTGATGGCGCTCACCATCGGCACCGGCTTCGTCGTGGACGATGCCATTGTCATGATCGAGAACATCGTGCGCCACATGGAGGATGGCGAGCCGCCGTTCGAGGCGGCCCTGCGTGGGGCAAGCGAGATCGGCTTCACGGTCATCTCGCTGACGGTCTCGCTGATCGCCGTCTTCATTCCGCTGCTGTTCATGACCGGCCTGGTGGGCCGCATGTTTCGCGAATTCGCGCTCACGCTTACCATTGCGGTCGTGACGTCGGCGGTAGTCTCGCTCACGCTGACCCCGATGATGTGCAGCCGGCTCTTGCAGCATCAATCCACGCAGGGTGCGAGCCGCGGCGTGAGCCACGCCTTTCATGGCGCCATTGATTGGTCCGTCGAGATTTACCGGCGAACGCTTGAATGGGTGCTGCGGCACGAGAAGCTCACGTTGTTAGTAACGGCCGCGACCCTCGTGGCGACCGTCTGGCTGTACGTGATTATTCCGAAGGGCTTTTTGCCGCTGCAGGACACTGGCCTCATTTTCGCGGTCATGGAAGGGGGACAGGAGATCTCCTTCAGCGAGATGAAACGGCTGCAGACTGCGGTGGAGAGCGTCATCCGCACGGATCCCGATGTCACCGGAGTCGTATCGGTCATCGGCGTCACGCCTATCAATGCGACACCAAATGCGGCCAGGCTGGCGATCACGCTGCGATCGCGTGATCAACGCAAGACGGCGGTCACCGAGATCATCGGGCGACTGCAGCAGGCAGTCGCAGCCGTGCCCGGCACGATCGTGTATTTCCAGCCGGTGCAAGACATCCAGATTTCGACCCGCGTGAGCCGGGCGCAGTTTCAGTACACGCTCAGCGGTACAGATACCGATGAGGTCGGCATCTGGGGGGCGAAATTGGCGGAGCGGATGCAGTCCTCGCCATTTCTGCAAAACGTCGCGTCGGAAGCGCAGGACAACGGGTTCCGCATGCAGGTGCAGGTCGATCGGGAAACAGCAGGGCGGCTGGGGGTCTCGATGCAGACCGTGGTCGACACCCTCAACGATGCATTCGGACAACGGCAGATCTCGACCATTTACGGGCAGTCCAACCAATATCGGGTCATCCTCGAGGCGATGCCCGCCTACAAGAATGATCCCACCGCGCTTGCAAAGATCTACGTACCCGCCTCCGGTGTTCAGGCCATAGCGCAATCTACCTCCTTGACGTCCACTGCACCCGTCTTCATCCCGTCGGTATCGGGAAGCCCCATGGTGCCGCTGAGCACTTTTGCGCGCTTCGAGCACACGACCGCCCCGTTGGTCGTTGCCCACCAGGAGCAGTTCCCGGCGGTTACCATCAGCTTCAACCTTGCCCCCAATGCCGCGCTCAGCGATGCCGTCCACGTGATATCGCAAGCGGAGCAGGCTATCGGGATGCCGTCTTCGGTGATCGGCAGCTATTCCGGCGATGCCGCCGAGTTCGCCAAATCACTCGCTGGCGAACCCTGGCTTATCCTGGCCGCGGCGATCACGATCTACATCGTGCTCGGCGTGCTGTACGAAAGCTTTATCCATCCGCTCACTATTCTTTCCACCCTGCCGTCCGCGGGCGTCGGTGCGCTCCTTGCCCTGATGCTCTATCGGCTGGATCTCTCGGTCGTCGCTTTGATCGGCATCGTGCTGCTGATGGGGATCGTGAAGAAAAACGCGATCATGATGATCGACTTTGCGCTCGAGGCGGAGCGCAAGCAGGGCTTGTCGCCGCGCGAAGCCATCCTGCAAGCCTCGCTTCTGCGTTTCCGTCCGATCATGATGACGACGCTGGCCGCCCTTTTCGGGGCAATTCCGCTCGCTTTCGAGCAGGGCACCGGCTCCGAATTGCGCAACCCGCTCGGGATCACGATCATCGGCGGCCTGCTGCTCAGCCAGCTGCTCACGCTCTACACCACCCCCGTGATCTATCTGGCGATGGATCGCATCAAGACGCGTCTGAGCCCGCAGCAAGCGCTGCAGACCGAGCTTGATCTGTCCGAGATCCCGGAACCGTCGCAACGGGCCGCGGAGTGAAGCATGAGCTTCGGCGGATTCTCCGAACCCTTCATTCGCCGACCGGTTGGAACCACCCTGCTCGCCATCGGCCTGTTTCTGGTCGGCGCGGTAGCCTACCGCTTCCTCCCGGTCGCCAGCATGCCCACCGTCGATTTCCCCACCATCAATGTCAACGCCACCCGGCCCGGCGCCGATCCTGAAACCATGGCCGCGACCGTCGCCGCGCCGCTCGAGCGCCGACTGGGCGAGATCGCCGGGGTCACCGAGCTCACCTCGCGCAGCTCGCTGGGATCCACCCGCATCACCATTCAATTCGATCTCGCCCGCAAGATCGATGGCGCTGCGCGCGATGTGCAGGCGGCCATCAACGCGGCGCTGACCGACCTGCCCGGCGATCTGCAGGCAACGCCGACTTTTCGCAAGTCGAATCCGGCGGCGACCCCGATCATGATCCTGGCATTGACGTCGAAGGTAGTCCCACCGAGCGCGCTCTATGATGCGGCCGATACGGTGATCGCACAGCGCCTGTCGCAGGTCGATGGGGTTGCGGAGGTCAACGTCAGCGGCGCGGAGCAGCCTGCGGTTCGCATCCGCGTGAACCCTATTGCCCTCGCCTCGATGGGCCTCGCCATGGAGGATGTGCGCACGGCGATCGCCAACACCAACAGTATCGGACCGGTCGGCGTCTTTGACGGCAACGACCGCGCAGTGACGCTGGGGACCAACGGCCAGCTTCAGACGGTCCCGGAGTACGATGCCATCATTGCACGCAGCGCCAACGGGACCGTAGTGCGACTCTCGTCGGTAGCCTCGATCATGTCGGGGGTGCGCAACAGCCGCGCCGCCGGTTGGTTCAATAGCCAGCCCTCGGTGTTGCTGATCATCAACAAGCAGTCCACCGCTAATGTGATCGAGACCGTAGACCGGATCTACGAGGTGGTTCCCGAGCTCAAGCGCTGGATCTCTCCTGCGATCGACATTTCGGTTCTGTCGGACCGTACCCAGACCATTCGCGCCAGCGTGAGAGACATGCAGCTCACGCTTGCCGCGACCATCATCCTGGTCATGCTGGTGGTCTTCGTGTTTCTGCGGCGCACGGCGGCCACCTTGGCAGCCGGAGTCACGGTCCCCTTGGCGTTGGCCGGAACCTGCGGCGCGATGTGGCTTGCGGGCTTTTCGATCGACAACCTCTCGCTGATGGCGCTCGCGGTCTCGGTCGGCTTTGTTGTCGATGATGCGATCGTCATGATCGAGAACTGCTTCCGCAATCTGGAAAACGGCATGTCGCCGTTCCGCGCTGCCATGGAGGGTGCGAAGCAGATCGGCTTCACCGTGCTTTCGATCAGCATCTCCCTGGTGGCAGCTTTCATCCCCCTGCTGTTCATGACCGGGCTGATCGGCCGCGTGTTCCGGGAGTTCTCGGTGACGCTCGCGTTTGCGATCGCCATATCGACGCTGGTTTCGCTCTCGCTCACACCGATGATCTGCGCGCATTTCGTCCGCAAGCCGCCGAGTCCCGACGCCACCTGGCTTGATCGGCTGGTCGAGCGCATCATGCGCGCCATGGTGCGCTTCTATGCGAGCACGCTCGGCATGGTGCTCAACCATCGGGCGCTCACCCTCCTGGTCATGGTCGCCACCATGGCGATCACCGTCATGCTGTACATCCGCACTCCAAAAGGCTTCTTCCCGATCGATGATACCGGTCTCATCTATGGCGGAACTCAAGCCTCCACCGAAGTTTCGTTCCAGGCCATGTACGAGTTGCAGCAGAAGACGGAAGCGATCGTGCGCGCCGATCCCGCCGTCGCATCCGTCGGTTCATCCATCGGCACATCGCCGTGGAGTGCGTCGGTGAATCGCGGCTCGATGTTCATCAGCCTCAAGCCGCTGTCCGAGCGGGGCGGCACGCCTACCCAGGCCGTGATCGCGCGCCTGCGGCAAAGGACCGCCGATATCCCGGGTCTGCGCGTGTTTTTCTTTGGGATGCAGGACGTGCGGGTCGGCGGGCGCCAAAGCGATGCCACCTACCAGTTCACGCTCTGGGACAGTGACTATAACGAGCTTGTAACCTGGGCGCCGCGCGTGCTCGAGACGATCCAACGCGTCCCCGGCCTGGTCGACGTCTCCAACGACCGCGAGCAGGGCGGGCTGCAGGTGAACGTCTCGATCGATCGCGTCTCCGCGGCACGGCTCGGTGTGCGCGTGCAGGATATCGCCAATGCGCTCAACAATGCCTATGCCCAGCGGCAGGTTTCGACCATCTATACGCAACGCAACCAATATCGCGTGATCCTCGAAATCGATCCGCAATATCAGCGTGATCCCGGCAATCTCGATCGGGTCTACGTCAGTGGGGCAAACAACACCCAGGTTCCGCTCGCCGCGGTGACCAAGGTCACCCGCGGACTCTCGCCGCTCGTGGTCAACCACCAGGGTCAGTTCCCCGCCGTCACCATCGGCTTCGGTCTCGACCAAAATACGCCCATCCAGGAGGCGACGCAGCGCATCGATCAGGCGGTGGCGCAAATGCATCTGCCCGATTCGCTGCATGCCGAATATGCCGGCGATGCCCGTGCTTTTCGCCAGTCGATCGGCGCGCAGCCGCTGCTGATCATCGCGGCCCTGATTGCCGTCTACATCGTTCTGGGCGTTTTGTACGAGAGCCTGGCACACCCTCTGACCATCATTTCGACCCTGCCCTCCGCTGGTCTCGGCGCGCTCCTCGCGTTGCAAATCTTCAATACCGAGCTCACGCTGATCGCATTCATCGGCATCGTCCTCCTGATCGGGATCGTCAAGAAGAACGGAATTATGATGGTCGACTTCGCCTTGGAGGGGGAACGCCAGCGCGGGCTTGCGCCGGAGCGGGCCATCTTCGAAGCGTGTCTCGAACGTTTCCGCCCAATCATGATGACGACCCTCGCAGCCCTGCTGGGCGCACTCCCGCTCGTGGTCGCAACCGGGCCCGGATCGGAACTGCGCCGCCCTCTCGGCATCACCATCGTGGGCGGGCTGCTCGTCTCGCAGGTGCTGACGCTTTATACGACCCCGGTGATCTATCTTCTCCTCGACAAGCTCCACCGTGGGCTTTGGGGAGCACGTGTTCACCGCGAACGCGGAGAATTGCTGCGCGCAGGAATACGCGCGCTGCGTCCGTAATCGACAAGCAAGCAGGAAGGCTTGAACATGATTCACAAAAACATTGCAGGCGCAATGTCTGTAGTTGCCATTTTGGCCGGATCGACTCCGATCGCGCGGGCGCAGGACGTCCTGCGAATTGCGGCAGGGCTGGCTGGAACCTGGGAAAACTCGTTTTCAGAGCTCGGTCAGAACGCGGGATTCTTCAAAAAGCACGGAATCACTTTGCAGATCTTTTATACCCAGGGAGCCGGGGAAACTCAGCAGGCGGTCATTTCCGGGAGCGCCGATATCGGGACCGGAGTTGGCGCATTCAATACCTTCGGGGCCTTCGTCAAGGGCGCCCCTATTCGGGTGATCGGCGCTACCCACACCGGCGCAAACGACCTGACGTGGTATGTTCGTGCGGACTCCCCCATTAAAGAGAAGAAGGATTTGGCCGGCAGAAGCGTGGCGTACTCCACCAATGGGTCTTCGACCTACGCGACCGTCCTTGCATTCCAGAGAGTGTTCGGAGTGACTTTCACTCCAGTCGCCACCGGCAGCCCGGCCGCTACGCTCACGCAGGTCATGAGTGGCCAGATCGATGTGGGCTGGACCTCCCCGCCGTTCGCGCTCGATCTGGTCCAGCAGGGAAAGATCCGGGTGATTGCGCGCGCGAGCGATGTTCCGGAAATGCGAAACCAGACCGTGCGGTTCATGACTGCCAATGCCGGCGCGCTGGAGCAGCGCAAGCCGGTCTTCATCCGTTATCTTCAGGGCTACCGCGAAGCGATCGACTGGATGTATTCGGATCCGGGCGCGATAAAGGCGTTTGCCGATTGGGCGCACGTTCCCTTATCGCTCGCGAAGCTCATTCCCGATGATTACTATCCGAAGAAAAACATCCTGCCTGACCGCATCGAGGGCATGGACCTCGTCATGGCAGATGCGGTCTCGTTCAAATACATCGGCGCTCCGCTTTCGCAGGATCAGCTTGCCCAGCTGCTGCTGGTTCCGTTGAAATAAAGCCGCTCATCTCTGGACTTGGCCTTGTGTGGGCTGTTATTCAGCCGTGATCCGAGCCTCCCAATCTCTACTGAAATCACGAAGAGGTATTGCATGTGGCGCGTTGCTGTTGGTTGCCTGTTGTCGCTTTGGGTCTTGCCGGCACAGACCGCCGAATACATGGAAAAGACGCCGTTTCAGCTGAGCCGTGCCTTTTCCCCGGGCGTGGTGACCGACGGCGGAAAAATCGTCTGGGTCGCAGGGCAGACCGCTACGCGCGACAAGGACGAGAAGGATATTTCCGGCAATTTCGACGCCCAGGTACGCCAAGTGTTCGGCCAGATCGATGCGATCCTCAAGCGTGCGGGCGGCAGTCTCGCCAACGTAGTGAGCATGACGGTATTCATCAAGGAGCCGCGGTATGGAGACCGCTTTGTGGAAATGCGCAAGGACTATTTCCACAACGGCAACTATCCCGGGAGCGCCCTCATCACGGTTTCCAACTTCGCACGCCCCGGCATCGAGATCGAAATACAGGCTGTTGGCGTCATTGGCGATCGCTGCTCGAACGAGAATCCCTGCTCGGCCGAAGGGGTTGCGCGAAAGAAATAGGCGCTTCGCCCCTCAGACCGGGCACACCTTGGCAGGGGCGCGGTAGAGCGATTCATCCATCTGCGATTTCACGCCTTCCTCGGCCAAGGTGGACTCGTATTCCTGCCGCAGGAACGGATCCTCGAGGCAGTACGGGATGGCGGTGCCGCCCTCGGTAACGTCGATCGCGCCCTCGTCGGTGTCCTTCTCGCCGGGCACGCCCGCTTTGTCCTTGCGGTGATTGTTGGGACCGTACCAGCCGATCAGCCGCAGAGGTTCCTTGCTGATCCCGAAATGGGCGTGGAACCAGTCGCCGCCGTAGGGCGCAGCGGTAACGAGACCTACGGGCTCGTAGTCCTGGCGATAGATCTGATCGGTCTTGCCGTCCTTCCACGGGGTCATCCCGATCGCGCGTGGCCAAGTGTAGGTATAGCCCTTGCCCTTGATGCACACGAGCACGGCCGACGACATGTGGGCGTGGGCCTTGGAATAACGGCCGGTGACGTGCTCCCCGACAAATCCGTAGAACACGTTGGCCGCCATGTTCGGCTCCATCCGCTTGTAGCCGGGCGAGCGCCTGTTATCGAGGTAGAGCTCGGCATTGAAGATGTCGGGGATGAGATTGGTCTTGCGCATGGCGAGCCCGCGCAGCGGGTCGGGCGCAATGTCGTCCCGCGGCTTGAAATAGTTGTCGCTGCCGTCGAACCGGGAGGCAAACGCGACCGGACAGTTGAAGATCCAATCGATGTCACGGAACAGGTTCATCACGTTCGGCGCTGTCGAGGCGACGAGGATGAGCGCCGGGCTCGAGGCCGCATTGATGATGCGGTGCCAGGTATTGAGCGGGATAGAGAACATGGAGCCGCGCTGCCACTCGAAGCTGTGCGGCTTCTTCTGAGCGTCCGTCCAGATCTCGGTCGTGCCGCGACCCTCGACCACGACCATGATCTCTTCGTACATGTGGCGCTCGGGGTTGAGTGCTCCCGCACCTGGGATCTCGACCACATAGCAGCCCCAGCGCCCTTCGGTGCCGTAAAGCTGGATGAAGGTTCCGTTCCCTCCCATGCGCTCCCACCGTTTGAGCGGCATGTCCTGTACGCGGCGCACGCCGATCCCGCGATAGATCGGGATCCCCTGCGCCTCCATGTAGTTGTCATAAGGCGTATTCGGCCGTTTCCAGGCGCCATAGCCCGCGTTCTTGAACCCTTCCGGCTCATGCCAGTGGTCACTGGTGATGTCGTGCATGCGATGTCTCCCGGGCAATTGCCGAAGATCAAGCCGACTTGGCCATCGGCGGCAGATCGGCACGCTCCTGTGCATACGCCTGGTCCATGCGCGAGGTAATGCCGTGCCTGGCCATTTCCTCGGCGAACATTCTTCGGACGATCGGCTGCTCGTCGGCGTAGTCGATCTGATCGCCGCCCACCCGGCGGCTGATCCATGCCTTGGGCACACCCTGCGTATTACGGATGGCAACACCCTCGTGCTTGAAAGCGAGATAACGCGCCGGCGTAGTGCCGGTGTTGAAGTGCTGGTGAAACCACATGTTCGGCGGCACAACGAGCGTGCCGACCTCCCAATCGTAGCGGCGGGGTTCATCCCCTTCCGGCCACATCAGCGAATAGCCCGCACCCGAGAGGATAATCACATGCGCACCCGGCCCGTGCGCATGGCCCTTTTTATAGGTGCCGATCGGAAACTGAGAGATGTGGCTGTTCATTGAGCCTTTCGCCATGTTGAAGCGAATGTGTCCACCCCCGGCGCCACGCTCCTTGGCGCTGATCAGCGGCAGATTGACTGCATCGGCGACGAAATTGGTGACGAGGAGCAGCCCCTTCTGCTCGCCCTTCGCGCTGAAATAGTCCGGTTCGCCGTTAAACCGGTCCTTGAAATCATGCTGGGTGTTGAACACGAACTCGATGTCTTCATAAAGGTTGATCACCGGGGGCGCATTGGTGACGGCGACGTAGCGGGCGGAAGCCTGACCTGAGCCGTTGAAATGCTGGTGCCAGCAGTTGAGCGGAATGGCGAACATCGCCCCGGCCTTCCATTCAAACGTGATGCGGCGACCTGCATCGTTCCAGGCCGTGGTGGAGCCGCGGCCGTCGAGAACCAGGACCATCTCCTCGAACAGCTGGCGCTGCGGCGCGAGCTTCTTCCCCGGGGCAATCTCGCAGACGTAGCAGTCGTTCGAAGTGCGCGAAGCCTCGTGGTTGATATACACCCCGGAACCGCCTCGGCGTGGCCACGGTTTTAATTCGACCGTGCGCAGATTTCGCACGTAGTGCGCGCCGATGATGTCGAGACCTTCAGCCCGTATCCATCGCAAATAAGGCGTGTCCTTCTCGGTCGCAAATTTCCTAGCCAGCTCTTCCGAAACGATGGCGTCCTTGGCCATGATTTGCTCCTGTCAGGTATCAGTTGTCAGCAATGAGGTATCATGAATCAGGACCTCAGTTATCAGGGGCGAGAATAAATAACCAGAACACCGTGTCAGCTGATCCCTGATCCCTGATTACTGCTCCCTGATAGCTATGCATTTCTCGGCCTTCATTCTGAGATAGATCGGTTCGCCAGCGGCTGTCCGCAAGGAGGGATGCGCCTTCGCCAGCAGCACAACATCCCCCACCGCCACGTGGAAATCCAGATAGTCACCGAGAAAATCTCTGCCGATGACGGTCGCCTTGCACACGTTCCCGTCGTCGCTTGCAACCGGCTCGGTTTCCGACAACTCCACGTCCTCGGGGCGCACCGAAACGGCGACAGCGGCGCTCTTCTCCATGCCCTCGTCCGCGCGCGCCTTGAGCTCGCCGAGCGGCGAGCTCACGACGCAACGCTCGCCAGCGACGGCAAGCACGGTACCGGAGATGAAATTTGTGCTGCCGACGAAATCTGCGACAAAGCGGTCGCGCGGCTGATCGTAGATCTGTCGGGGCGTGCCGATCTGGACCACGCGGCCTTCGTTCATCACTGCAATCTCGTGCGAGAGCGCAAGCGCCTCGGTCTGATCGTGGGTAACGTAGATGGTGGTGAGCTTGAAATCGCGCTGCAGCCGTTTGAGCTCGAAACGCATGCGGTCGCGCAGCTTCGCGTCCAGATTGGACAGTGGCTCATCCAGCAGCAGCAGTTGCGGCTCCATCACCAGCGCGCGCGCAAGCGCCAGCCGCTGCTGCTGGCCGCCCGAGAGCTTGGTGGCGTCGCGGTCCACGAAGTTTTCGAGCGCGACCGCCTCGAGCATCCGCATGACCTTTTCCCGGATCAGCTTCTTTCCGAGCCGGCGCACCTGCAGCGGGAACGCTACATTCTGAAATACATTCATGTGCGGCCAAATGGCGTAGGATTGGAACACCATGCCGAAATTGCGCTTGTTCGGCGCGACAAAAATGCCCCTTGAGGACGAATAGATCGCGCGCCCATCGATTTCGATCTCGCCTGCTGTGGGTTTCTCCAAGCCGGCGATCGAGCGCAAGGTGGTAGTCTTGCCGCAGCCGGAAGGGCCAAGCAGCGTGAAGAGCTTTCCCCGCGGCACTTCGAACGAGACATCCTGGGCGGCTTTGACGCTGCCGCCCCGCTCTGTCGCGTATTCAGTGAACAGGCCGCGTACCGTCAGCACGTCGATCTCGCATCAGGCTTCCGCAATTCCGAACTGCCGTGCAAACAGTTGCGCCAGCATGACCAGGCAGAACAGCACGAGGATCAGCATGACCCCGAGCGCGGAAAGCTCCACGTACTGACCATTCTGCCACAGTTCCCATATCATGATCGATACGACTTCGGTGCCGGGCGAGTACAGCAGGATCGAGCTTGAGAGCTCGCGGATGGAAACGACCGTCACATAGATGAAACCCGCTACCAAGCCGGGTTTGAGCAGCGGGAGCACAATGCGCCGAAAGCTCATGCTCCAGGAGGCGCCGCTCATCGCTGCCGATTCCTCGAGTTCCTTGTGGATCTGCAACATGGCCGCGGAGTTGTAGCGCATTCCGTACGGCAGGAAACGCGTGAGATACGCAATGAACATGATCCAGAGCGTTCCGTAGATGCCGATATCCATGGACAGGTAGCAGACCATGATGGCGAGCCCAAGCACCAACCCGGGGAAGACCAGCGGCATCGACGCGATGTTGTCCAGCAGCCACCGCCCGCGCAGCTTGGTGCGCACGACGGTCCAGGCAATGGTCGCGGAGAGCAGCATCACGGCGGTGGCGGTCCCCAGGGCGAGAACGAAACTGTTCCATACGGTTTGCCCGAACTGCGGATAACTGAGCACGGCGCGGTAGGAATCAAGGCTCATCCTGCTCAAGGCAGCCCACGATGGAGCACTGTAGAACCTCTGGAGTGAAGACCATACCAGCACCAGGAAGGGCAGCAGCACAATAACCAGGAAATAGAGGATGAAAATTCCCGCCGTGAGATATCGCCACCTGCCGAGGTCGATCGTGCGGGGCCGAAACCCTTTCCCGGTCACTGTGGAATAGCGCGACTCCTCCTGCGCGAAGCGCGATTGCGAGTAAACGGCGATCGATATGAGCAGCAGGAGGGTGACCGCATAGGCTGAAGCCAACCCGACCTGGCTTGGGTATTGATGAATGGCCTGATAGATCGAAGACGTGTAGACATGAATGCCGACGGGAAGCCCCAGCAGCGCCGGGACTTCGAATGACTCCACCGAGCGCGCAAACAGAATCAGCAGCGATCCGAGCGCGGCCGGCCACGCGAGCTTCAACGTGATGCGCCGCGCCGTTTGCAGCAGCGAAGCGCCGCTCATGGCAGCCTGTTCCTCGAGCGATGGATCCATGGAGCGGAACGCCGCGGTCATGAGCAGAAAGGCCATCGGCGAATAGTGCAGGCCGTCCACCCAGATCATGCCCGGCATGGAGTAGATATCGAGGAACACGGTCTCGGTGTCCAACAGCTTCTGCAAGGCGAGGTTGATAAGTCCGATCTTGGGGCTCGCCAGCATGATCCAGGACACGGTGAAGAGAATTCCAGGGATCACGAGCGGAATGATGGTCAAGGCAAAGAACAATGATTTGAACGGCGTGTTCGTGCGCTCATTCAACCACGCAAGAGCGGTGCCGAGGAAGAGTGCAAGCCCCGCCGCCCCGGTTGCGAAGCGCACGGAATTCAAAAACAGCGACGCGGTCTCGGCGCTGAAATAGGCATCGCGAAAATTCTGCAGCGTGAAGTGCGCCGGCGCATTTGCGGTTTGCGGAGTGAGGAAGCTTTGCCACAGGAGAAAGGCAAGGGGCACCAGCGCGAGCCAGGCAACGAGCGCGATCGAGAGACCGATCAGCACCCCTTTGAATTCCACATGCGCCGCAAGCAACGGCCGGGGAGCAAGGCTCCCCACCAAATCGGTCACCGCCCCCACTCCTCCTCATGGGAGCACATTGGAGAGGCCACCAAGGATGCATCACCCCGCACCCGACCGCAACCGCTTCGCGACAGCGGTCGAACTCCCCCGTAGATGGAGGTGTGGGATCCACCCCTAATCATGTCCGTGACGGTAGTGATCGTGCTCCTGCCCGTGATGGGCATGTTCATGGGCGTGATGATCTCGGTGCTGATGGTGCTCGTCCTCGCCGTCATTGTGCGGATGCGCATGATCGTGATGGTGGATACGCTGCGGCGGACGCCCGCGCCGCGGATCCTCGCTGAACAGTAGCGATTTGATCGTGACCGGGACCGTGCAGGACGGCATGCGTATGCGCCCGAGATCGATATAATCGAAGTCTCTCAGCACAACTCCGTCGATTGCCAGGATTTCGCTCTCGACCAGGAGCTCCTCGCGCAGAATAGCGCCGAGGGTCTGCGCGATATCACCATCAAGCATGATGAAGATCGGCTTCCTGCGCTCGATGGTGGTGGCAAGACCATGGCGGATGCCTTCGGCGAAAGCGGCCACCCGATCATAACTCGGCGCGCCAGCCCAACGGAGCGCCAAGGCCACCTCGCCCTCGCCTTCGATGAGATCAAAAGCGGTGAAATGCGCACGGATGGCCTTGGCCAATGCCTCGGGATCGATCACCTCGCCGCACTCATAAGCGGGCTGCAAGACCTGCAAATTGCGCCTTGGCAGCAGTTCGCCCGGCTTGGAGATGTAGCTGGTATTGCCGCTGAGCTGGACGCTGTACTCGGATGCACCGAGCGCGGTCGCCCGAATGCATTCGCCGGCAGGCAGCATCGGCCACGGCAGCGCGCCGCCCTCAATGCGGCGATGGAGAGCGCTGCCGAGGCGGCGCCCCATATCCCCGAAGTCGCGATCCTCGCGCCCGTAGACGTATTCGCCGACGCCGCCGGAGAACATGAGGCCGTCGATATGGCCAAGCTCGCCGATCGGATCGGTCAGATAAAGGTGCTCGATCACCTGCGGCACCGGACGCTGCGTGAGCGCCACAATCAACAGGTCCGCCATGTTCTCCGCGACCCGCTCGAGCTGCGAGGGCGAGAGCACGTCGCCGCGATTCCAATAAAAACCGGCTTGCCGGGCATGGAATTTGCCGGCCGGGTCGAGCCGCACGAGACGACCGATCTCGTCAACGACATGGAGCCGGCCACCGATGTGCAGCGCAGCCGTTGCGATCACGTTGCCTTTCTCGACGATGGCGAGTTTCGTGGTACCGCCACCGATGTCGATGTTGAGAATGCGTTTGTCCTGGTCATGAGATACTTTCGAGGCGCCCGAGCCGTAGGCCGCGAGCATGGATTCCATGTGGTGTCCGGCGGTGGCGGTGACGAAATCGCCGCGCTGCTCCGCGATCAGTCCCGCGATGGTCTCGGCATTCTCCCGTCGCAAGGCCTCCCCGGTGAGGATGACCACGCCGGTGTCGATGTCGTGCGGCTTGATTTCCGCAGCCGCATAGGCGCCATCAATGATCGTGCCCAGCGCATTCTCGTCAATGCGCTCGTCGCTCGCATAAGGTGTGAGCGCAACCGGCGACTGGAACAGGGTCTCGCGGGACACGACGTAGTAGCGACTGGTGAGATCTTCCCCGTAGCGCCGCAGGTTGATGCGGGAGAAGATGACTTGGGTTCCCGATGAGCCGATATCGATCCCCACCGTCACCAGGGTGACGTGATCCTGAATCCATATCGGGTTTTCCTCCAGCGGCCGCTCATCCGCGATGTCGAAATGGTCGTGATCGTGGTCGGCATCGCCGTCGTGATCATGAACGAAATCCTGGCCGAGCAGATGGTCCGCGAGCGTATGGCCCGGTTTCTTGTTTTCGGAATCCGCCATTGCGGCTCGGCTCCCTGGGACGGACGGCGCTCGACGGTGCGCGCGGTGTTATGGCATGCCCAATTCAAGAGCGTCAAAACCGAGCTTCGCACCGAGGTTGTTGCGGACTGCAGGGGGTGGATTGGCAAAGCCCCCAAAGAATGCCAGCAGGTCGCTCCTGCTCCTTGTAAACGCGCGGGAGCATTGCGGATGACACTCATCGTCAGCCGTGGCACAAACCCGATGCCGCCGTAAGGAAAGCTCCGTCGCGAGAGAGTCCCCTGTATAACCCTGCTCATGCCCACATCAGCTGAGAGAACATCGATGGCCGATCCGCTTGCTGCACTGCGCCATGAGCTTGCGGTTGCCAACCGCATTCTTGCCAATGAGGGGATCATCGATGCGTTCGGGCACATCAGCGCCCGCAATCCGAGGGATCCGAATCGCTATTTCATTGCGCGCCATCGCGCCTCGGAGCTGGTCGAGCCCTCCGACATTCTCGAAATGACCCTCGATTCCAAACCGGTGTTGCCGACCAATGTGCGCCTCTACAGCGAGATGGTGATCCACGGCGAGATCTACAAAACTCGGCCGGACGTAAACTCGGTGTGCCATCATCATGCGCCCGCGGTCCTGCCGTTCTGCGCAACCGGCGTGGAGCTCGTCCCACTGTTTCACCTCGGCGGCACCTTGGGCGAGAAAGTGCCGTTCTGGGACAGCCGGGATGAATTCGGCGACACCAATCTCCTAGTGCGTACTCCCGAGGAAGGCGCCTCCCATGCGCGGGCGCTCGGGCCATATTTCATGCTGCTGCTCCGTCGCCACGGCGCCTCGCTCGCGGGGAAGTCGGTGCGGGAATGCGTGTTTCGCGCGATCTACACCACGCGTAATGCCGAGCTGCAGCTACGCGCCATGGCGATCGGAAAACTCGACCCGCTGTCGCCGGGAGAAGCGGAAAAATGCGGGGCCCACAACCTTGGTGAGCGTGGAGTCGAGCGCGCCTGGGAATACTGGGTTACCCGGTTGCAGAAGGCCGAGGCATCGTGGGGGGATGCTGGCCTCCCGCGTATGAAGGGTCTGGCCGAGGTCGCGCGCCCCCTGACCGCCGGACTGCCTTCTTTGCGACGAGCTGTGCCGCGCCAGCGTAACGCCGGCGTAAAGAAACGCACCGGCAGGAAACGTTGAGAATCGGCCCCCCGTCCGCGCCGCTCTGCGACAATCAAATGGCTGGGTTGAACGTTGGGCAGGGCGGCAACAAATTCCATCCACGCACCATGGACAAGCCCGATTCCCGCCAAAAACGACTTGTACCCGCACCCCCCGTCGGAACGAGCTGGGGGAGCTTCCATGCAAACAAAGCGCATCTATCAGGTACAGCATTGGCCGGACGGAGAATGGGATCGCGGGCACAACTGGAAGAAAATTGAAGCGGCCAGCGAAAAAGAGGCTGCCGAAAAGGTCTGTGGTTTCCCGCTGACTGCAACGGGCCGCCTCGCCCAGCTTCGCGCGCGGGTGCTCAAGTTCGGCGATCTCAGGCAGCGCAGCGCGACCGATTTCTACGCAGTCGAGTAAAAATTTCTACGCAGTCGAGTAAGGAAGTCTACTGTCATCGCTAAAGGCCCTTCCAGGCAGTCGCGCGAGCAAAATCATCTGAGATAGTATGGCTGGCAGGCGCGCTTTGCCGGCCATCCGTGGTCGCATGCCCGGCCAAAGCGTTGCGTGCTTCGCCGTGATCCCGTAATGACTCAGGTCGGAAGCTTCGCCGGGCTAGCAGGCTGCGGCGGCTCACGCTTACAAGGGCCGAGCACGGGAAGGAACGTCAAGAAACGCCAAGGAACGTCAATGACAGGGATGTATGAGCAGCAGCGTCCAGGCATCGGGCATAACCAGCCCGATGAATATGCCGAGGAGAAGAAGCACGAGAAGTGGGAGCGGTGGGCGAAAAAGCGCACTTTCGTGCGCGCGCTGGAAGGCACCTACAGTCATCTCTACAAGGCCTTGCTCGAGGAGAAGCGCGTGTATCCTTCCAAGGATGTGCCGTGGAAAGGTGGGCCGGGCCAGTTCGGCAAGAGCGTGATCAGTCCGCAGGCGACCAGCGTAGTCCAGTCCATGGAGTCCCACATCGAGGCCTACGCCCCGGGCGCCTACGGTCAAAAACACGGGCATCTCAACAGCGCGGTGTTCTACGTGCTCAAGGGCCGGGGCCATGACGTGCACGATGGCCGCTACATTCCGTGGAAAGCCGGCGATGTGATGATCGTCGAGAACGGCAGCGTGCACCAGCATTTCAACGACGATCCCGAGGAGGAGGCGATCCTGTTGGTGTTCAAGGCCAAACCGCTCTTCCTGTTCATGCATCTATTGTTTCAGAAGATCGTGGAATGGCCGCCGGACAAGTTGCCGCCTGGCGTTGAGCACTACAAACCGCCCGCCGAGATTTGAGACGTCGAGGAGGTCACATGCTATTTCAAGACAAGCATCCGGCTTTGTCCGGCTCCGCCAATTGCACCTTCCATGCCGACGACATCGCCGGTTCCCAGGACTTCCGCAAACGCTATGCAACGCTGCCGAATGTGGTTGCGGCCGAGGACATGCCGTGGGAGCGCTCGCCCGACGGTTTGATCAAGCATCTCGTCCATCATCGTATGAATACGCGCGAGTGCTGCGTTGAGGCCTATATGCAATTTCTCAAAGCAGGCGAGCGCTCCGGCAGGCATCGGCACATGTGGGAGGAGATCATTTTCGTGGTCGAGGGGGCGGGCTACGACCTGCATTGGGACATGCAGTTCGATTGCCTTGATGCCTTCAAATGGGAATGGGCAGAGGTGCCGAAGAA
>DATBYX010000383.1:0-2591 GCA_036513475.1 Xanthobacteraceae bacterium
GCGGCGATCACGTTTGCTGACGAAGCGGCAGCCGCGCGAGCATAGGATGCATACGCCGTCGAACAGGATCAGGCCGTGCGGCGAGTTGATGCCGCCAGGACTCTTTGGATCAACGACGATTGACTGCTCCGCCTGCATGGAGAAAGCAAACACCCTCGGGAAGACCGGCGCAACAGGGGTGGTCGTCGCCTTAGAGTCTGTCTCAAAAATGGCTGCTGACATCACTGATGACCGACGGCGGAATGGGTCGCACGCCAAATTACAGAGGCATTCCCTTGGGCTGAGGCCCCTCGCTACCTGATCCGTGATCAGGATCGGGTCTACGGCGCACATCGGGTCTAGGGCGCGCCTGCAGCGACCTCGGCTTCGTCCGCTTCCTCGATGGACCGCTTCTCGCGTTCATAGAAATTCCGCCCGCCTCGGTCGGTGTCAACCCATGGGTAGAACGGAGTAATAGGCGCACACCAAGACGCTCCTCGAGTTGCGCAATTGTCTTGGAAACGGCTAGTTGGCCCAGGCGCAACTGCTTGGCCGCACCAGAGAATGATCCCGGCATCTACGACGCGGACAAACGCTTCCATTGCAGCCTCCCCCGGCAAAACGACCGTGAACCACTGAGCTAAAGTCACCTAGGCTCGGGAGAGTGCAGCGCTGGGGCCAGCTTCAAGCACTCGCACGACATCCTGTTTCAGCAAGTAGATCGACACCCCCCAGGCACCCCCCTCGGCCCGGGAGGCGATGTCCCGTGAGTTGAACCAACCAGAACGGCGCGAATTTCGATTCGGAGGGGTGCCGTCTTTCGGAGGGGGGTCCCTTTTCAGCGACTATCTGATCCACGTGACGGACAATCACGCCGTCGCCGGCGTGTGGCTGATGTTTGCTGCCGCCTGCAGCTTCGTAGCGACTCTCTTGGCGTTCCGTATGAGCTCAGCCGCGAGCGCAGCGACAGTGGCCAGCTCGATCCAGCCGGCCCGCTGAAGTGGAGCGCGAGGGAGATTCAACCATGATGCCTCGTATAGGCGACTCATCAATCCATCAAGTACCTGCTGTAGTGGAACGCATGATTATCTCGGCCATCTCCAGATCGTCGCCCTTACCTCGCCCGCCGAGACCTTTCACAACACCGTCACGATCGTTCATGTCGCGATTTTGACTCATCTTCCATTTGCCTTCGAGCCGCGTGACGGGAAAGCGGAAGCCCACGATGCCGCGTAACATCACATCTATGTAGGTAGCGGGGGCATCTGACAGCAGCCATGGCTTCGCCTCGTTCCTCTCCTGCTGAGCGGTAAGCTCACCCACATGGCGCTGCAGCCAGTCTTTTTCATTCATCACTTCGGAACGGCCGTAGGCGTGCACGACGGCATAATTCCAAGTCGGCACCACCTTTCCATGCACAGTCTTGGACGCATACCAATTTGGCGTAATGTAACCCTCGGGTCCCTGGAATATCATCAGCGCCTCGGTGCCCGCGGCAAGATCCTTCCAGTGCGGATTGGCGCGCGCGAGATGGCATTCAATGAGTCCGTAGGGTCCTTCGTCCTTGAGCACAGTCGGCAGATGACTGGCGTATAGACCAAGCGAGCCCCGCGATACGAGCGCAGCAAAAGGTCGGGCACGCATCAGCGCATGCATCTGCACGACGTCCTCGACGCGAAAGTGATCAGGCTGGTACATGACGGTCACCCTTCTCTGGGGGCGCGCTGAGAGAAAGCAAAACCGCTCGCCCCGAGCAAGCGACGGCGGCTTTCTGAATGCAGGAGAGGAATATGCAGGACAGGCATATGTGTGGACGTTGTTTCTACGCGGCAATGGTCGGGCGGCGTATTGCTGTCCGCCAAAGTTCAACATAGCCATCGCGGAAACAAAACGGCTTATTGCAGAAAGTACAGCGCGTGCTACTGCCATGCATGATATATTTGCTGGTCGTGAGCATCAGATTCCTCCACGAGAGAAAATCTACACACGCACCCTTGGTAGCGCTGGAGACTTAACGATCTACGTAATAAACCCTCTTTGTGAATCTGTCGGCGGAGACCATGGTGAGATTTCGTCCTTTTTTGAGACACCCGTTTCTCAAGCAGTCCCAAGCATGGCGGGCGCGTGCGCCTAAATCATGTCCAGAACTGGAGCTTGTCGGTGATCCTCGACTGAAGATTCAGTGCGCCATCGCGGATGGAGGTGATTGAGGTGGGCCACCCTGGACCGATGCGTTGCCGGGCGGCATGGCCGGGACCGACGCCCATTTATCCCTCGCGGGGGGGGCGCCCCTGACATGCGGATTGTCAAAGTGCCGCAACGTCGGTCTCGCCGGTGCGAATGCGCATGGCCTTGTCGATGTCGAGCACAAATATCTTCCCGTCCCCGATCTGCCCAGTCTTCGCGGCCGCAGTGATGGCCTCGATGGTGTTGTCGACCAGCTCGCTCGGCACCGCTACCTCGATCTTGATCTTAGGCAAGAAGGTCACTGCGTATTCGGCCCCCCGATAGAGCTCGCTATGGCCCCTTTGGCGCCCATATCCCTTGACCTCGGTCACTGTCATTCCCGGGACGCCGATCGCATTGAGAGCATTGCGGACGTCCTCGAGCTT
>DATBYX010000384.1:0-3924 GCA_036513475.1 Xanthobacteraceae bacterium
GTCAGTGCAAGGGCGGGCTGCTGATCGGATTTGGCGAGCTCGGCGAGCCGCGCAATGGTGAGGGCGCCTTCGAGCAGGGAATAAGACGAATGCACATGCAGGTGGACGAAGCCGGGCATTCGAGCCTCGCGATTCGCAGTCGGGCTCGCGACTGTGTGAGCCTCAACCGACGCTGTCTACCGCGAACGCCGGATTAGCCGCTTCCTCTCCGGTTATCCCCAGCTCCGATGCAAGTTGCCGCTTCAAAGTACGGCAAGGATTTGCACCCAGATGGCAAGCGTGCCGATGAACAGCGCAACTGACGCAAGCGCGGCAGCTTCTTCGACTACTGCACGGAACATGGAAGACCTCCGAATCTGAACAAAGAGAGAACATAGTTCACCATATGTTCCATGTCAAGAGGAGTTCTGGCCGTTAGTTCGCTGGGGCCATAACTCACGCAATTTAAAGCTTCGATTGTAGAACTTATGCCAAACAATTGGTTTTGTTAAATTCTCCTCCGTTGGCTTCGTTTGTGCGTTTGTGCAAAATGCTGAAAATGGTTGAATGACCCTGTCAAAACAGCCGCAGGTTAAAATACTCAACTCACGTGGCCATCACTCGGGTTCGTTCTGCGAGATGACGAACGGGCATAGCGTCGCCCGGAATCGCCCAACCAAACGTGGAAAATGTCTGGGTCGCCGGCGCGCGCGCCGACGGGTCTAACAGGAACTCGGGCAAATCCGTTCCTAGTTTGTTCTTAGCACTCGCCATGCAGGCGGTCAACGCAAAAAACCGCTTATTCCAGCTCGACGACCAGACCGTCTCGAATGGTCACGCGACGGTGCATGCGGGCGGCGATGTCCATGTTATGGGTGGCGACCAGCACGGCCAGTCCTGATGCTTCCACGAGCTCGGTCAGGCCGGAGAAGACCTGATCGGACGTCTTCGGGTCGAGATTGCCCGTTGGCTCGTCAGCAAGCAGAATTCGCGGGGCATTGGCGACCGCGCGCGCGATCGCGACCCGCTGCTGCTCGCCGCCGGAGAGCTCTGCCGGCCGGTGCGTGAGCCGTTGCTTGAGGCCGAGATAGGCGAGCAGGTCGGTCGCACGCTTGGTCGCTTCCGGCTGCGACAGGCCCCGCACCATCTGCGGTATGACGACATTCTCGAGGGCCGAGAATTCCATCAGCAGATGATGGAACTGATAAACGAAACCTATCTCGCTGCGGCGGATTCGGGTGCGCTCCGCGTCCGAAAGGCCCGACGTGGCTACCTCGTCGACGAAGACCTCGCCGGCATCCGGGTGCTCCAGCAGCCCGGCAATGTGCAGCAGCGTCGACTTGCCTGCGCCCGAGGGCGCAACCAGCGCGACGGACTGGCCTGGCCAGATCGCAACCTCTGCGCCCTTGAGAATACGCAGGATGGTGCTGCCCTGCCGGTAATGTCGGTCGACGCCGTGGAGAAACAGGATGGGCGGTTGCTTGGGCGCATTCGCGGCGGCCGCTGCCCTCGCCTCTCGCTCGATGGTGTGCTCATTCATATCGCAGCGCCTCGACCGGATCGAGGCGCGCCGCGCGCCAGGCCGGATAGAGGGTAGCCAACAGAGATAATGCGAGCGCCATGATCACCACCGCCGTTGTCTCACCGGCATCAACGTCGGCGGGCAACTTGGAGAGGAAGTAGAGCTCCGGCGAAAACAATTCAGTGTTGGTCAGCCAGGATATGAACCGCCGGATGGATTCGATGTTCAGGCATATCAGCAGCGCGAGCAGAAAGCCGACCAACGTGCCCACCACCCCAACCGAGGCACCCGTCATCATGAACACCCGCATGATCGCCCCTTGCGTGACCCCCATCGTGCGCAGGATACCTATGTCTCGCCCCTTGTCCTTCACCAGCATAATGAGCCCGGAAGTGATGTTGAATGCCGCGACGATCACGATGATAGTCAGGATCAGGAACATCACATTGCGCTCGACCTGCAACGCATTGAAGAAGGTCGCGTTGCGCTGGCGCCAGTCGACCATGAAGATCGGACGATTCGCGGCGTCGGCTATCAGCTTGCGGTACCGGTCGATCCGATCGGGATTTTCGGTATAGACCTCGATCGCGGTGACATCTCCGGCACGGTTGAAATAGGCTTGCGCCTCCGGCAACGGCATGAACACGAACGCGGCGTCGTATTCCGACATGCCGACTTCGAACACTGCTGCGACCTTGTAGGACTTGATGCGCGGGGTCGTGCCCATCGGGGTGACAGCGCCGCGCGGGGCAACCAGAGTGACGCTGTCGCCGGCGTGCAGAGAGAGCTGATCGGCGAGTCGGCGCCCTATCGCAACCCCCTGCCCTTCGTCAAAACCCTCGAGCGTTCCTTGCCGGATGTTGTTGGCGATGGATGGGAGCTTGACGAGATCCGCGGCGCGCACGCCGCGCAAGAGCACGCCGGCGGCGCTGAACGGCGAAGATGCGAGTGCCTGCCCTTCCACGATCGGCGCGGCAAGCTTGATGCCTTCGACCTGCCCGACGCGATCGGCCACCTCGCTCCAGTCCGTAAGCGGGGATTCGAGGGGTTGAATCAAAAGATGCCCGTTAAGGCCGAGTATCTTGTCGAGCAGCTCCTTGCGAAATCCGTTCATCACCGCCATGACGATGATGAGCGTCGCAACGCCGAGCATGATGCCAAGAAAAGAGAATCCCGCATTGACCGAGATGAATCCTTCCTGCCGGCGTGCGCGCAGATACCGCAGCGACAGCAGCCATTCGAAAGGAGCAAAGGGATGCGTGCCGCTCGGCTCGCTCATTGGATCAGTTCCCGGGCTGTGACAGCGCGAACTTGGAGGGCCTTCGTATGGCGCGATTCTGGCCGTTTCACGCCCTCATATAGATGGGTACGCAGGAGCGATAGAGGGGCCCCGCGGGGTGACGGGCGCTCTACCCTTCGCGAACAGCGCTATTCAGAGGCGGCGCTGCCATGTTTCGCCGATCACGTTGACGCCCCATGTGCGGTGCCGCCTGGAGCCCACCAGCTTGAATCCGGTCTGAGCATAGATCTTGCGCGCGCTCGTCAGAACCTTCTGCGTCCACAGGGTCATCGATTCATACCCGGCTCGCCGGGCGAACTCCAGGCTCTGTTCCACGAGCTGGCGACCAATACCAAGCCCGCGCGCCTTCGGTTCCACGATCAGCAGCCGGAGCTTGGCGACCTCCTGGGAGGATCGCATCACGAAAGCCGATCCTACCGGCTCACCTGCGAGCTCGGCGATGAAGCAGCGCTCGCGCCTGCGATCGTGGCTCCTCGCGAACTGCGCAACTATGTCCGCAACCAGAGCTTCGAAGCGCAAGCCCCAGCCGTACTCTTCTGCATAGATCGCGCCATGGCGCGATACCACCCACCCCATCTCGCCGGCTCGGGGCGGCCGAAGCACACAACCCGCGTTGCTCGCCTCGCGCGGACAGATCGTCGTCTCGATCGTGTCCATCGCCCCGACCATTCGCCGCTGAGCGGCGACGGGGATCCTCTTCAGCAGCACCGCCACCTGCGTTCGCGCGCGCCGGTCGAGCCGGGCAAATTGCTGCTGTCCCTTGCGGGTCAGCGACAAGAGCGCTTGACGGCCATCATGGGCTGCACGGACGCGCGCAATGAAACGGTCGCTCTCGAAGCCGTGGAGAATGCGACTGAGATACCCGCCATCGAGCGCAAGCTCGCTCGCGAGCTGTGAGGCAGTGCACTCGGGCCGTTGCGCGAGCTCATAAAGCACACGCGCTTCGGTGAGTGAAAATGGAGCGTAGAGCCCGCCGGCGTGCAGCAATCCAAGCCGCTGGGTGTAGAAGCGGTTGAACCGGCGTACCGCAGCGATGTTCTGATCGATGATAGTTGGCACGGACGCCCTTCCGCTCCGGTGATGAGCGAACCTTCCAGGGCTTAGTTGACGGAGTCAAGTATTC
>DATBYX010000385.1:0-10674 GCA_036513475.1 Xanthobacteraceae bacterium
GCGGTCGACATCGGGCGGGAGGTTCTGGGGTTGCAGGTACCAGGCTCGCGCTATTTCGCGCAGCCCTAGGCTGGCGCCGCTCGCGTGCACGCGCCCGTTGGCAAGATGCGTGTTGCTGGGTTCCGCCTGCAGCAGCCACGCACCTATCCGCTTTGCCCGCTCGCCCAGCAAACGCGACGCCTCGGCAACAGCTCCGCCCGCCATTACGATTGAACGCGAGCCCCAGGTCCCAGTCGAGAAAGGGCAGTACAGGGTGTCTCCCTGGAGCACCTTGATCCGCTCAAACTCGATTCCGAGGATCTCATGCGCGACTTGCGCCAATGTGGTTTCGTGCCCCTGCCCGTGCGAATGGGTACCGACGCGAATTTCAAGGCCGGCATCGGCGGTGAGCCGCACGGTCGCCTGCTCATGTCCCGGCACCACGGGGCGGCCCCAATTGGAGAGGACGGCGGTCCCCATGGCGCCTTGCTCGCAGAAGATCGAGAATCCCACCCCGATCAGGCGCCCGTCGGGCTCGCCTCTTCGCTGCCGCTCGCGAATGGCGGGTAGCCCGATCGCCGCTACTGCCCGGCGCAGGGATTGCGGATAATCGCCGCCATCGAATTGCTTGTTGACCACGTTTGTGAACGGCATCTGCTCCGGCTGCGCGAGATTTCTCAATCGCACTTCGTAGGGTTCGAGACCGGATTGCCTCGCGATTGCATCCATGACGACTTCGATCGCCAGGCACACACCGGTGCGCGCGACGCCGCGATACGGAAGGATCGGGCACTTGTTCGTGGCCACGGCAGCGGAGCGACAGCGGTACAGGTTGAAATCGTAGGGTCCCGGCAACAGGCTCGCCACCTGCGCGGCTTCGAGCGCGGACGAGATCGGATACACGGAGTATGCGCCAGCGTCGACGTTGGCGACGCAGTCGAGCGCTAAGAGCCGGCCGTCCTGATTGGCGTAACCGGTGATGCGGTAATGATGCTCGCGGCAATTGGCATTCGCGCTCAGCCGCTCGCGCGCATCCTCTAGCCAGCGAACCGGCGTTGCGACATGCAATGCGAGCCAGGCCACCGCAACTTCTTCGCGACAGAGCAAGCCCTTGTAGCCAAATCCACCGCCGACATCGGGTGAGATCACGCGAATGGAGCTGTCGCTCAGGCCCAGGCAATCGGCCACACCGCGCTGCACGATGTGCGGCATTTGCGTTGCGGTGACGATTGTGAGAAAGCCGAGGCGGAAGTCCCAATAAGCGAGCACCCCCCGCCCCTCGATCGGGAACATGCATTGGCGCGCGGTGCGGATTTCGCGCGTGACCTTGATTGCCGCGCTCTCGGCGAGCCGCTCGATCGCGCCGGGGGCGCTGTCTTCGATAAACTCGATGAAGACGTTGTCGCCCCACTCCTGGTGCACCAGTGGTGCTCCGTCTCGCCGGGCGGCCAGCATGTCCACAACCGGCTCCAATTCGTCGTAGTCGACCCGCACCGCGGCGGCGATGTCCTCGGCTTGCGCACGCGAGGGAGCAATGCACGCGGCAATGAGTTCGCCCACGTAGCGGACTTGGTCGAAGGCTAGAATTGGCTCGCGGCAATGCTTGAAACCGCTCAACGCGGTTGCCGCCGCGATGGGTTTGACGTCGGTCAGATCTTTTGCCGTGAAGACCGCGCGCCTGTGCTCGTCGGGGATGTCCACATGGCGGATGCGCCCGTGTGCTACCGAGCTTCGCACAAAGGCGACATCGAGCGCACCGGGAAAACGAAAATCCGCGACATATTGGCCGCGGCCGCGCAAAAATCGGTCGTCTTCCTTGCGCGGAACGCACGCGCCGATTCCATGGCCAGACATGCGCAACCTGTATTATGGTATCGGCAGGCTGTGAAGACGTCTTTGTGCGGGTACGAAACCTACTCAACCGTGTTTACCGAATCGGTTTTCGCCCTGATGTCCATCTCAATCGGAAATGAGTTTGCGGAAAACTTGACAGACGCGGAGTGGACCCCCTTCGAACGAGGTCGGAGAAATACCTTCCGCGTCAAGCTCCTGACCGATCCCGATTCGCACCGACCACTGGCGAATTCCATTCAGCGATCCAGTACTCGCCGGGTCTACAAAAGACATGGAGGCGAGGCAGAAAGGGGGTGCCTGACCTTCCCGGAACCCGCCCCAGCTTACTGACCGGGCGATCCAAATGATGTATCGTTCGGCATTGCGCATCCTCACGGGCGGAGGGGCACTTTGCCACTCCCATCAGACGGCGGGAATTGACGAGGCGGTCGAATATCTTGGCTTATTTCGAATGGAGAAATCGATGAAACGCGGATGCCTTGTGGGGGCTCTGATAGTAATAAATTCGCTGCTGCTTTTGTCGCCGGCCCGGAGCCAGGGCGTGCTGCGTATTGGCATGACGGCCTCGGATGTCCCGACCACAACCGGAATGCCGAACAATGGCTTCGAGGGCATGCGGTTCCTCGGCTATCCGGCGTTCGAGGGCCTGGTCCTGTGGGATTTATCGCGCTCGGACCGGCTCGCGACCTTGCGGCCGGGCTTGGCCGATCGCTGGGAGCAGGCGCCGGGAAACAAGAAGACCTGGATTTTTCACCTGCGGCGCGGCGTCAAGTTTCACGACGGCAGCGACTTCAATGCCGACGCAGTGATCTGGAATCTCGACCGATATTTCAAGACCGACAGTCCGCAGTTCGAGCCCGCCGCTTCAGGCATGACGCGTGCGCGGGTACCGGTGATGGCAGGCTACCGCAAGATCGACGACTTCACGGTCGAGATCAGCACCAAGGAGCCGGCCTCGTACTTCCCGTATATGGCAGTCTACATCCTCTTCACGTCGCCGGCTTCATTCGATGCGGCGGGCCGCGACTGGGGCCGCGTTGCATCGCAGGGAGCCGGCGGCACCGGGCCATTCCGGCTCAAACGCGTGGTCCCGCGCGAGCTGGCTGAGCTCGGCCGCTGGGACGGGTACTGGGACGAGACCCGCAAGGCGAAGCTCGACAGCATCCGGCTCGTTCCAATTCCCGACGCGAACAGCCGCGTCGCTGCGCTGAGGTCCGGCCAGGTCGACTGGATCGAGGTGCCTCCGCCGGACGGAATCCCCGGGTTGAAAGCCGCGGGATTCAACATCGTCACCGGCTCGTACCCGCATGTGTGGCCTTGGATGTTCAACATCGGCGCCACAGGCAGTCCGTTCAAGGACGTCCGGGTCCGCCAAGCGTTGAACTATTGCTTCGATCGCGCCGGGCTGGTCACGTTGTTGAACGGCACCGCGGAGCCTTCGGTAGGCTGGCTGAAGCCGAACGATCCCAACTTCGGCAACCCTGTTCACCGCTACGGCTTCGACCCTGCTAAGGGCAGGGCGATCCTGGCCGAGGCCGGCTACTCGGCGCAGACGCCGCTCGCGTTCAAGGTGATGATCTCCACGTCCGGCTCGGGGCAAATGCTGCCGCTGCCGATGAACGAGTACATGCAGGAAAGCTTGAAACAGTCCTGCGGGGTGAACGTCGAGTTCGATGCGGTCGAATGGCAGGTCTTGCTCAACGCGGTCCGCCAAACGCCCGATGCCCCCGCTCTCAAGGGCGCCATGGCGCTCAATGTGAGCTCGCCCTCCTCCGACGTCGGCATCATGGCGCGCTACTTCTCCTCGGCGAACTTTGCGCCCAACGGGTTCAATTTTGAACACTGGAAGGATGACAAATTCGACGCCGCGTTGGCCACGCTGGCGGAATCCACGGACGAGAAGACGATCGAGGAGGCGTTCCGCGCGGCACATGAACGCTTGGTGGACAACCCGCCGTGGCTTTACATGGTTCACGACCTCAATCCCCGCGCCATGACGAAGAACGTGCAGGGCTTCGTCTCACCGCAATCGTGGTTTGCCGACCTGACGATGGTGAGCATCCGCTGATGCCGACGACGGCAAAAGCCCATTCTCATCTGTGACCTTCGCGGGGGCGACCCATTGGGTCGCCCCCGGAAGATGCGCAGCCGCCAGTGCGAGGCAATGCCTCGCGCTGTCGGAGCGGCTGAATCTCTCTGTCCGGGCAAAACGCGCTGTGCTTAAATCGAGAGCGCTACCTGCCGCTTATTGGTCACAAACGGGACGAAAGGGCGCCCCGGCCGCTGGCACGTTCCTTGAAATGTCACTTCGGTTGCGCGTCTCAACAGCAAGACTTGGGGCACCGGTGAGGTGCGGCGAGGCCTAGGTTGATGTTTGCCTACGCGTTGATGCGGCTCATCTACGTTGTTCCGGTCGCGCTCGGCGTGAGCCTGGTCTGCTTTCTGCTCGTGCATCTGGCGCCCGGCGATCCACTTATCGCGGTGCTTCCGCCCGATGCATCTGCCCAGCTGGAAGCCGAGATGCGCACGCTTTACGGCTTCGACCGAGCGCTGCCGGTGCAGTTCGGGCTGTGGCTCTGGCGCGTGCTGCACGGCGATCTCGGTACGTCGATCGCGACGGGCCGCGCGGTATCCGAGGAGGTGTCGCGCGCGGTGGGCAATACCGTCATGCTCGCGATCCTGGCCGCCGTCATCGGTTTTGTCGTCGGCGTGCTCTGCGGCTTCTTGGCCGGCTATTTCCGCGACAGCTGGGTAGACCGCGTGGTGACGACCATCGCCATTACCGGCGTGTCGATGCCCCATTACTGGCTCGGCATGGTGCTGGTGATCGTGTTCTCGGTCTTGCTCGGCTGGCTGCCCGCCGTCGGCGCCGGGCCTGCCGGCTGGGACTGGGACTGGGAACACGTGAAGCATCTCATATTGCCGGCCCTTACCATGTCGGTGATCCCGATGGGCATCATCGCGCGCACGATCCGGGCGCTGGTCGGCGATCTCCTCTCGCAGGAGTTCGTTCTGGCCCTGCGTGCCAAAGGGATCAGCGAAGCGCGCGTCTTTCTGCACGTGGCGAAGAACGCGGCACCAACCGCGATCGCCGTGATGGGGTTGCAGCTCGGTTACCTGCTCGGCGGCTCGATCCTGATCGAGACAGTATTTTCCTGGCCAGGCGCCGGCTTTCTGCTCAACTCGGCGATCTTCCAGCGAGATCTGCCGCTGCTGCAAGGCACGATCCTTGTGCTGGCGCTGTTTTTTGTCTTCCTCAACCTGCTCGTCGACGTGCTCCAGGCCGCGATCGACCCTCGCATCAAGCGAAGGTGAGCGATGATCGAGATCGCGATCGATCTTGTCCGCATCTCTCACGCCGAGAAATCGCGCGGCTATTGGATGACGGTCGCACGACGGCTGACGCGCGATCCGGTGATCGTCGCCTGCGCGTCGATCATTCTCCTGATCGCATCGGCCGCGATCCTTGCGCCTTGGCTTGGACTAGCGAACCCCTACCAGGGCAGCATGATCCGCCGCCTGCGGCCGATCGGAACGGCGGGCTATCCGCTCGGCACCGACGAACTGGGCCGCGACATGCTCACCCGCCTCATCCATGCGGGAAGGCTTTCGCTGTTCATCGGGCTGTTTCCGGTCGCACTTGCCTTCGTCATTGGAACGACGCTCGGCGTCATCGCGGGCTATGTCGGCGGCCTGCTCAACCAGGCGATCATGCGCACCATCGACATCTTCTACGCGTTTCCGTCCGTGCTCCTCGCCGTCGCCATCTCGGGCGTGCTCGGCGCCGGCATCCTCAACAGCCTGTTGTCGCTGACGATCGTGTTCATTCCGCCGATTGTGCGTGTCGCCGAGAGCGTGACCACCAGCGTACGCAACCTCGACTTCGTCGACGCCGCGCGTGCCTCCGGCGCCGGCGCCATGACCATCATGCGCGTGCACGTCCTCGGCAACGTGCTCGGGCCGATCTTCGTCTACGCCACGAGCTTGATCAGCGTCTGCATGATCCTGGGCGCCGGGCTTTCGTTTCTCGGGCTGGGCACCAAGCCGCCCGAACCGGAGTGGGGCTTGATGCTCAACACCCTGCGCACTGCGATCTACGTTAATCCCTGGGTCGCGGCGCTGCCCGGCGTCATGATCTTCATCGTATCGATCTGCTTCAATCTTCTCAGCGACGGAATGCGGAGCGCGATGGATGTCCGCGGTTGAACCGCTCGCGCCGGCCGCCGATGTCGGCGGCCCCGGTCAGCCGTTGCTGCAAGTCCGTGGCCTGAGCAAGCAGTTTCCGGTGCGCGGCGGACTGCGTACACGCGCCGGCGTCGTGCGCGCTGTCGACGGCGTGAGCTTTACGGTCAACAAGAGAGAAGTGATGGGGGTTGTCGGCGAGTCAGGCTGCGGCAAATCGACGATGGCGCGCCTTGTGATCGGCCTCATCGCGCCGGACAAGGGTGACATCGTGTTTGACGGCGAGGCGGTTGGCGACGTGCTTTCGCTTCGCGATCTGCGCCGGCGGGTGCAGATGGTGTTTCAGGACAGTTACGCGTCGCTCAACCCGCGGCTGACCATCGAGGATACCATCTCGTTCGGGCCACGAGTGCATGACCTCGCGCCGAACCAGGCGCGTGCACGCGCGCACGATCTTCTGCGCAAGGTCGGCCTCGATCCGGCGCTGTTCGCGGCGCGCTATCCGCACGAGCTTTCCGGAGGGCAGCGGCAGCGCATCAACATTGCACGCGCGCTCGCGCTCTCGCCGCGGCTCGTGCTGCTCGACGAGGCGGTCTCGGCACTGGACAAGTCGGTGGAGGCGCAGGTCCTCAATCTTCTTCTCGAGCTCAAGGAGGATCTGGGCCTGACCTACATGTTCATCTCGCATGACCTCAATGTGGTGCGCTTCATGAGCGATCGCGTCATGGTCATGTACCTCGGCGAGATCGTCGAGGAGGCGGCTGCAGAGGTTCTCTGGGCGGACGCGCGTCATCCGTATACGCGTGCGCTGCTTGCCGCGATGCCCTCGCTCGATCCAGATCGCCGCACCGAGACAGCTCCGGTTGCGGGCGATCCGCCGAACCCGATCGACCCGCCCGCGGGCTGCCGCTTTCACACCCGCTGCCCCTTCGCCGAGGCTGTCTGCAGCACAACCAAGCCGGTCTTGATGCCCACTGGCAACGACCGCCATGCTGCCGCCTGCCATATCGGCGATCCGGCATCCGGCCATAGCCGCGCCGGCAGACGATTCACGGAGTAGCCCATGCCTGACAATATTTCTCCCGATCGCGTCACGGCCGTCGCGGCCGCGGCACGCGTGCCGCTCGCGCCGAACGACGCGGCCCGCATCGCGCGTGCGGTTGCGCCTGTGGCCGCGCGCTTCGCCGCGGCCAAGGTCAATCTGCCGTTGGAAACCGAGCCGGCGAGTTTTGTCGCCGTGCAGCGGCGGGAGATCGGGCAGTGAATGATCCTGCCGATTTGACGCTTACCGAAATCGCGGGCGCGCTTCGCCGGCGCGCGTTCTCCTCGGCCGAGCTGACGCGATGGATGCTGGAACGCATCGAGCGCTGGCAGCCTGCAATCAACGCATTCGTACGCATCGAGGCGGACGAAGCTCTGGCTGCAGCCAAGGCGGCGGACCGCGCGCTCGCCCGCGGCAAGGCCAAAGGCCCGTTGCACGGTGTGCCGCTCGCGCACAAGGACATGTATTACGTCAAGGGCAAGGTGTCCGAATGCGGCTCGAAGGTGCGTGCGGGATGGGTCGCGCCCGCGACGTCGACCGCACTAGCGCGGCTTTATGCTGCGGGATCGTTTCGCATCGGCGCGCTGCACATGTCGGAGTTCGCTTATAGTCCGACCGGGCATAATTCCTATCTCGGGCCCGCCTGCAATGCCTGGGATCCGAGATGCATCACCGGCGGTTCGTCGTCGGGCTCGGGCACCGCTGTCGCTGCGCGCCTGGTGCCTGCGGCGCTCGGATCCGATACCGGCGGATCGATCAGGCTGCCGGCCCATTTCTGCGGCGTGACCGGGTTCAAGCCGACCTACGGACGCGTCAGCCGCGCGAACGCGCTGCCGCTGTCGTTCACGCTCGACACCGTCGGCCCGCTGACGGTGAGCGCGGAGGACGCCGGCCTGATCATGGGCATCATCGCCGGGCCTGATCCGCTCGATCCAACGACGCTCGGCGCGCCACCTTGGAACGCAAAACGCACGCGCGCCTCCCCCAAGGGACTGAAGATCGGGGTGCCGACGCGCTTCTATGTCGAGGATCTGGAACCGGACATTGCGGCAGCGCTCGATGCGAGTATCGCCACGTTGCGCAAGCTCGGCACCAAGATCTCCAAGATCGAGCTGCCCGACCAGACCGTGGTAAGCGCGGCGGCGTTGATCGTGCTTGCGGTCGAGGCCACCAGCGCGCACGCGCCGTGGCTGCGCACACGGGCGGCCGATTATGGTCCGCAGGTGCGCAATCGCCTGCAGAACGGACTGGCCTACAGCGCGCTGGAGTACCTGGAGGCACTGCGTTGGCGCGGACCCGCACTTGCGGCGCATCTTGATGCCATCGGGGATGTGGACGTGGTCATTGCGCCCGTATCGCGCTCGGTCGCGCCGACGATCTCAGCGACCGATCTTGGCGGCGTGCCTGAAGCGGAAGCGGCGATCCAGGCCATCACACGCTTCATGCGGCCCACGAACTTTCTTGGCCTGCCGAGCCTGGTGGTGCCAGCCGGGCAATCGCAATCGGGACTGCCGATCGGAATGCAGCTGATCGGTCGTCCCTTCGGCGACGAAGCGCTGATTGCGCTCGGACGTGCGTTTCAAGCGGCGACCGATCATCATCGCCGAGTTCCGGCGCTGCAATGATTCCTGTTGTCGATGTCCGCGACCTGCGCGTGCGATTTCACGGCGAGCGCGACGTCTATGCGGTTAATGGCGTCGATATCACGCTGGGGCCCGGCGAGGTGCTCGGGCTTCTCGGCGAATCCGGCTCGGGCAAGAGCGTGACGCTGCGCGCGCTGCTGCGCATGCTGCCGCCGCGCCACAGCAATGTTGCGGGGTCAATTCGCATCGCCGGCGAGGATGTTTTGGCGATGAACGATGCCGCCATCGAACGGCTGCGCGGCGGCGTTGCCGCCATGATCTTTCAAGAACCGATGCTGGCCCTCGATCCGGTCTTCACCATCGGTCACCAGATTGCTGAAACGGTGGTGCGCCATCGCGGCACGAGTTGGGCGCGAGCGCGCGCGCGAGCTCTCGAAATGCTCGACAGCGTGCGCATTCCCTCCGCGCGCCGGCGTCTCGATGCCTATCCGCATGAGCTGTCCGGCGGCATGCGCCAGCGCGCGATGATTGCGCTCGCTTTGTCGTGCGGCCCCAAGCTGCTGCTCGCGGACGAGCCGACCACGGCGCTCGATTCGACGGTGCAGATCCAAATCCTGCTCCTGCTGCGTGAGCTGCAGCGCGCGTTGGGGATGGCGGTCATTTTTGTTACTCACGACGTCGGGGTGGCGGTGGAGATATCCGACCGCGTCGCAGTCATGTACGGCGGCCGCATCGTCGAAAACGGCACGGTCCACGAAGTGGTGCGGGAGCCGGCGCACCCCTATACGCGAGGACTGCTCGCTTCAACCGTGGTTGGCGCTCGCCGTGGGCAGCGGCTCGAGGCTATTTCCGGAACGCCGCCGCGCCTCGACGCAGCGCCGCAAGGCTGTTCGTTCGCGCCGCGCTGTAATCTGGCAGATGCCGCCTGTCGGGAGGCCGATATTGTTTCCGTCGCGTTGAGCCCAAGCCGAAGCGTTCGCTGCCGCAAGGTTAACTGACGCGGGCCAGCTACCTACGGGGTTGCCAACGGGCCAAACACCGCCCGCGCGCTCCCACCAAAACAAATGCGCGGCGAGATATTCGGGCCATCGAGGTCGACGACGCTTCGGCGATAGCTATCGCTCGGTAGTACTTCGGCCGTCTCACTCGCACGGCGAAGGGGCGCTTTACAGGCATACAATGCTGTTGAATATCGTGTACCATCACACCCAAACGGAGGCTTGGCCGATGTCTTCACTGGGGCAATCGTCGCCGGGATTTTATCGACCCGCTCGTAGCAGCAATGCAAGAACAACGCGAACGACTCGCAATCGCAGCAAACGAGCTGGGCCTTAAGGCGGCGCAGTGATCCCGAGTGAAGATAAGACGCCGCTGAGTCGGCGTGAATTCAATGGACTTTGTTTGACGCTTGGTTCGTTTGTGGCTGCGTCAGGGGCATCGGGGCTTGAGGCAGATGGTGGTATATCCTCGACGGACGTGAGGCGGACGGTAACGTTTCGCGACGGCAGTGCGGTTCCAGCATTGGGCCAGGGCTCTGCGGGTCTGGGAAAGGGAAGACATCCTAAAGCTGTTGAAGAAGAAGCACTACGCACGGGCATTTCGCTTGGGATGACGCTGATCGACACGGCGGAAACATACGGTTCCGAGGAATTCATTGGCCGCGTGATCACTGGTCAGCGCAATCGCGTATTTCTGGTCTCCAAGGTATGGCCTATTCATGTGGTGGGAAACGGCATCGCGCGCGCTTGCGAGGCGAGCCTCACTCGTCTCGGTACTGATTATCTTGATCTCTATTTACTGCACTGGCCAAATGGAGTCACCAATCTCTTGGGCGTCGTGACGGCTTTTGAAAATCTACGCTCGGCGGGGAAAATCCGTGCCTGGGGCGTGTCAAACTTCAACGTCAGCGAGTTGGAAAAACTGTTCCGTATTCCACAAGGCGATCGCTGCGCAACGAATCAGATGCCTTACAACATCGGCGACCGGGGCATCGAACATGACGTGCTGCCATGGTGCGAGCGGCACGGCATGCCG
>DATBYX010000386.1:0-36472 GCA_036513475.1 Xanthobacteraceae bacterium
TGATGATTGCGAGATACGCCGCGACCATCATCGGGCTGTTGGGGCCCCGCAGCAGCACGCGATTCCCCGGGACCAGGCCAAGCTCGCGCGTGAGCGCGCTGGCAATGCGGTTCACCTGCTCCACCAGTTGCGCGTAGGTCAGCGTGTGTGGGGGGGAGATCAAGCATGGCCGATCCGCATGACCACTTTCGACCCACCGATCCAGAAGCTCGACCGTGCAATTGACGCGGTCGGGATACTGGAGCTCTGGGAGCGCAAAAACGAAGTCGGGCCACTGGGCGGATGGAGGCAGATTGTCCCGTGGGAAGGCATCGATGTGCGCCGAGGGGATCATGGCTGTCGATCCTCAATGTATCATTCAGCCGCCAAAGCTGCAGGCGTTGTCCGACTTTTGAGCAGATCGCGCGCAATCACGACCTTCTGCACTTCGGTTGCACCTTCATAGATACGCAGGGCCCGAATCTCGCGATAGAGCTTCTCGACCGCGGCCCCCTTGGTGACACCTGCCCCGCCATGGATCTGCACCGCCCGGTCGATCACGCGCTGCGCGGCTTCGGTCGCAAACATTTTCGCCATGGCCGCTTCCCGGGTCACGCGCGGGGCTCCTCGGTCCTTGGTCCAAGCGGCGCGGTAGATCAGGAGCGCCGACGCATCGACCTCGCTTGCGCTCTCCGCGATCGCGGCCTGGGTCATCTGCAGTTCTCCCAGTGGCGCGCCGAACAGCTTGCGCGTTGCAGCCCTCTCGATGC
Organism: Xanthobacteraceae bacterium; assembly: GCA_036513475.1. Classification (GTDB taxonomy): domain Bacteria; phylum Pseudomonadota; class Alphaproteobacteria; order Rhizobiales; family Xanthobacteraceae; genus VAZQ01. The sequence goes on from DATBYX010000386.1 coordinate 750, forward strand.
TCTCATGCAATGCGTGGCGGGCAAAACCGAGCGCCGCAGCGCCTACCGTTGGGCGAAAAACATCGAGTGTTGCCATGGCTACCTTGAATCCCTCGCCCTCGAGCCCGAGACGGCTCGCAAGCGGTACGCGCACTGCATCGAAGCTCAACGTGGCAAGGGGATGCGGCGCGATGACCTCGATGCGCTCGACCACGTTCAGCCCAGGCGTATCCGCATCAACCAGGAACGCGGAGAGTCCCTTCGCGCCTGGAGCTTCGCCGGTGCGGACAAAAACAACATAGTGATCGGCGATCCCGCCGTTGGAGATCCAGGTCTTGATCCCGCTGATGCGAACGTGGGCGGGGCCGTCAGGGATTGCGGTCGCAGCGATCGCGGCCACGTCGGAGCCTGCCTCGGGCTCAGACAACGCGAATGCTGCAATCGCTTTGCCGTCGCGCACCGGCGGCAGATAACGCTGCTTCAGGGCGGCCGAGCCGAAGAGCGAAATGGCGCCCGTACCCAGGCCCTGCATCGCGAAGGCGAAATCTGCCAGGCCATCGCGAGCGGCCAGAATCTCGCGGGCGAGGCAGAGCGTGCGCACGTCGAGGCAAGAATGCAGCCCGCCGTGCTCGCTCCCCACCACGGCCTTGAGGAATCCCGCCTCGCCCAGTGCCTTCACCCGTGACCGGCAGGCCGCATCGACCACATCACTGTGCTCGCCATGAGGCAAACCGGGCAAGGTGGCATCGGCCCAGCGGGCCAGCGCCGCTGCAAAGGCCCGATGCTTCTCGTCGAAAAATGGCCAGGTGAGAGTTTCTTCGATCGTCATGGTCAGCGTGCTCGTGCAATGGCTTTGCGGGCCGAAGCCTTGGTCTTTGCCAAGAGGCGCAGGAGGGTCTCGATCTCGTTTTGCGAAAGCTCCGCAAACATGTCGCCGATCCAATCGCCGTTTTCGCGGGCCATGGCGCGAAAGAACCGCCGGCCTTCCGCGGTCAGACGGACGATCTGCGCACGCCGGTCGATGCGGGACGGTTGCCGGTCGATCAAGCCCTGCTCGACCAATCGGTCAACGAGACCCGTGACGTTGCCGTTCGAGACCATCATGCGTTGCGACAACTCGCCGAGCGTCATGCCTTTCGGGGTACGGTCGAGCTGCGCCATCAAGTCGAAGCGCGGCAGCGTGAGGTTGAATCGCTCGCGCAACCGGCGGCGGACCTCGCCCTCGACCACCTCCTTGCAAGTGAACAGGCGCAGCCACAGGCGCAACTCGTCCTTGTGATCGTGGGGGCGCTCCGCCACCTTGGTCTCGGCGTCGAGGGGAATGGGCCGTTCTTCCATGGGGTTACTCAGATTTCGCCGCCGGCGACGGAGAGCGCTGTGCCGGTCACGGCGCCCGCCTCGGGGGTGCAGAGGTAAAGCACGGCCGCCGCAACTTCCTGCGGCTGAATCAAACGATGGATGGGTGCACCCTTCACGTATTCCCGCAATACCTCGGCTTGCGGCCGGCCGGTCTTGGCTACGACCCGCTCGATGCTTTCGCGCGCGAGCGCCGTGTCGGTATAGCCGGGACAGACTGCGTTGACGGTGACACCGCGGGTCGCGGTCTCCATCGCCAGCGCACGCGTGAGGCCAACGAGCGCGTGCTTCGCCGCGCAGTAGGCGGTCACGTAAGGATAGCCTTTGAGCCCCGCAGTGGAAGCGATGTTTACGATCCGACCGAACCCACGCGCCATCATGCCCGGCAGCACTGTTTGCGTCGCATGAACGGCGGCCATCACGTGGAGGTTCCACATGGCCACGAAGATGGCGGGATCGGTCTTGGCGAACGGCCCACTTTCTACCGAGCCGGCATTGTTGACCAGGATAGCAATGGGCCCTCTCGCCTCCTCGGCACCGCTCATCTGGCGCTTGAGCTCGCCGGGAATGGTCACGTCGGCAACGGCACACCCTGCTGCCTCGCCCATGACAACCGCTTCCCGCAATGCCGCTTCGCTTCGACCAATGACGGTCACGGTAGCCCCGGCTTGCGTAAGCGCGGCGGCGATAGCCCGGCCGATGCCGCGCCCTCCGCCCGTCACCAGAGCATGGTTGCCGTCGAGCCTCATACCAGTCCTGTGCCGCCAGCCCGTTCGCCGACAGCCAACTTACTTTACGTCTAAAATTTTCATGCTTCAACCTTGCCGGATAGATATTTTAAGCCTAAAATAAATTCTTGGGTCGCCATTCCGGGGCAGCGAGCCTTCGGATCGGCGGGCTTATGAATCCTGGGTGGGCGGGAAGTCGCACGCCCGACTTGCCGGGGACCCGGAACGACAAGCCCAGGCGCCATTTGAGCTACGGAAGACATCCAATGAAAATTCACATCGTCGGTGGCGGTCCAGGTGGGTTGTATTTCGCCAGTCTGATGAAGAAGGCATGGCCGCAGACCCGAATCACGGTTTTCGAGCGCAACCGACCGGAGGATACCTTCGGTTTCGGAGTGGTATTCTCGGACGAGACGCTGGATACCTTCGAGACGTATGACCGGGAGAGCTACCGCGCCATCGTCGGTCACTTCGCCTACTGGGACGATATCGAGATCCATTTCCGCGGTACCGTTCACCGCATCGGCGGCAACGGGTTTTGCGGCTGCTCCCGCGCTACGCTCTTGAAGATTCTGGGTCGGCGGGCACGCTCGCTCGGGGTCGATGTCAGGTACCAGACCGAAGCTTCACCGCAAGATGCAGCAATTCTGGATGCGGATCTCGTGGTGGCCGCGGACGGCATCAATTCTCGTTTTCGCGAGACCTTTTCTGATCAGTTCCAGCCGCGCATCGATTTGCGCCCGAACCTCTTTTCCTGGATGGGATCGACCCGGCCGTTCGACGCGTTCACGTTCTTCTTTCGCGACACCGAGCACGGCATTTTCATCGCGCATTGCTATCAGTACGAACCGCAGTGCTCGACCTGGATCATCGAGACGGATCCGCAGACCTTCGCGCGCGCCGGCCTCGATCCGCTCGACGAAGCGGCCTCGGCGCGCTTTGTCGCAGACCTGTTCGCGCCGGAGCTCAAAGGCCATCAAATCATCACCAACCGTTCAATCTGGCGCAATTTTCCGACTGTTCGCTGCGAGCGCTGGGTTGCGGGCAACGTGGTCTTGATCGGAGACGCCAAGGCGACCGCGCATTTTTCGATCGGCTCCGGCACCAAGCTCGCGATGGAAGACGGCATTGCATTGTTCGAGGCATTCCGTTCGACCGGCGGAAAAGACGCGCGCGCGGCACTTGGACATTTCGAAGCACAGCGGCGCGAGGAGGTCGAAAAAACGCAGCATTCCGCTGACGTCTCCCTCGTCTGGTTCGAGCATGTGAACCGATTCTGGAACATGGATCCGACCCGCTTCGCCTTCGGGCTGATGACGCGCTCCAAGGCCATTACCTATGACAACCTTGCTCTGCGCGCGCCCGAATTCGTCAAGAGGGCCGACCAGGTGGTCGCGCGTGATGCGCGTTCGCAGGGCTTCTCCCTCGACACCAACCGCCCAGTCGTCCCGATGTTTCAGCCGCTGCGCCTGCGCGGCATGACGCTCGAGAATCGCGTCGTTGTTTCGCCGATGTGCCAGTATTCCGCGCAGGATGGACTGCCCAACGATTGGCACCTCGTGCATTACGGCTCGCGCGCCGTGGGCGGCGCCGGCCTCATGTTCACGGAGATGACCGACGTGTCCGCGGACGCCCGGATCTCGCCGGGTTGTGCCGGCATGTACTGCGATGCCCATGAGACGGCGTGGAAACGGATCGTCGATTTCGTGCATGCCCAGTCGAGAACCAAATTCTGCATGCAGCTCGGCCATGCCGGTCGCAAAGGCGCGACCAAGCTCATGTGGGAAGGAATCGACGAGCCGCTGGAGCACAGGGCTTGGCCAATCATCTCGGCGTCGCCGCTTCCGTATTTCCCGCACAGTGCCATCCCGCGTGAAATGACGCGCGCCGACATGGATGCGGTGATCGCGGACTTCGTTGCCGCAACCAAACGCGCTGATCGTGCGGGATTCGACATGCTGGAGATGCATGCTGCCCATGGTTACCTGCTCGCGAGCTTCATTTCTCCGCTGACAAACCAGCGGACGGACGAGTATGGCGGCGCCCTCGAAAACCGCATGCGTTTTCCACTCGAAGTTTTCGGCGCCATGCGCGCGGCATGGCCGGATGAGAAGCCGATGTCGGTACGCATTTCTGCGACGGACTGGGCGGACGGCGGGCTCACGGGCGATGATGCGGTCGTGGTCGCACGCTCGTTCGCCCAGGCCGGCTGCGACCTCATCGATGTCTCCACCGGCCAGACGATCGCCGAGGCACAACCCGTCTTCGGCCGCATGTATCAGACGCCGTTTTCCGACCAGGTCAGGAACGAGGCGGGGCTCGCGACCATGTGCGTGGGCGCGATCACGACGGCAGACCAAGTCAACACCATTCTGGCCGCCGGCCGCGCCGATCTTGTGGCGCTGGCGCGCCCGCATCTGGTCGATCCCAATTTCACCATGAAGGCAGCCGCCTGGTATGACGCGCCCGCGGTCCATTGTCCGCCGCAATATCTCGCCGGAAAGGAACAGCTGTTCCGTAATGCGGCGCGCGAACGCCAGGAATGGATCGAGTTGCGGCGCAAGGCCAAGCCCAAAGGGCACCATACGGTCTGGCGCGAGGCGGCGGAATGAAGTTCACAGGAGACGCCCATGCATGAAGCCTTGAATCACGCCAAGCTCGCCATGCTCTTCCGCAAGGAATTCGAGCTGTGCAGTGTGCGCAAGGGCGAAACCATCGTGCTTTTGAGCGATCTCGGCGCCCGGCGAGACTATGTTTCCGCCGCTTTCGCGGCGGCCGAGGACTTGGGCGCCGATGCCTACGAAATGTGTGTCAACGCGATGCCGTCATGGACCAAGGTCGGCGTCCCGACTGTCGGGCGTTGCAAGGGCACGCTGGAGGCGATCAAGGCCGCCGACATGCTGGTCTGTCTTCACATCCCGCTGTTCACACGATGGCTCAAGGAGGCCCGCGACGCGGGCACCCGAGTGCTCATGGTGATCGATGCCCCGGACGAGCTCGAAACCCTGATGGCGCCGCCCGGGCTCAAGGAGGCGGTGATCCAGGCGGGCGCGCGACTCGAACGCGCCAAGACCATGCATATCATGCGGCCAGGGGGGACCGATCTCACAGTCAAGCTCGGCGAATATCCCACCATGATCCAGTATGGCTTTGCGGAAATGCCCGGGCGCTTCGATCACTGGGGCGCCGGGCACGTGCACACGTTCCCGAACGAGGGCTCCGCCAATGGGACAGTGACGTTCAAGCCCGGCGATATCGTCGTCCTGCCCTATTGCAGATATGTGCACGATGAGGTCCGGCTCGATATCAGGGATGGCTTCATCCGCAGCATCGAAGGCGGGCTCGATGCCAAGCTGATGACCGACTGGCTGGAAGGCAACAAAGCCAATCCCGACGATATGGACGGACACGCGATCTCGCACCTGGGCTGGGGCCTCAATCCGCAAGGTCGCTGGGACGCGATCGCGCTCAACGGGCCGGACCCGATGCGCCATCACGCCGGCGCGCGCTGCTTTGCGGGAAATTTCCTGTTCTCCACGGGGCCGAACTCCCAAGGTGGCGGCAAGCGCACCACCAAAGGACACTACGACGTGCCCATGCGCGACTGCACCGTGGCTCTCGACAACGACGTGATCATCGAGCAGGGAAAGTTCACGGACGAGAAGATGCGGGTCGCGTTCGTGCCGCATTAAAAGCGGATTTCGATTTAGCTGCAGCCGCGGTGAGCAGGCGCTTGTGGAAAACTCGCTCGGACACCGCGTAATAGCAGCGAGCAGCGGCGGCCTCCCCGTCGTGCGCGCCGACGCGATCTGTAAACGGTTCGATGCCACGATCGCGCTCGACGCGGTCGATTTCGACGTTCGGCCCGGCGAGATCCACGCCATTGTGGGGGAGAACGGGGCAGGCAAATCCACACTTATTCGCATTCTCGGGGGCGTCCACCGTCCCGACGGCGGGCGGATTTTCGTGTCTGGCAAGCCCTGCGCATTCGCCAGTCCGCACGAGGCGATCGCAGCGGGGATCGTGACGATCCCCCAGGAGCTGCGCCTCGTTCCGGCGTTGTCGGTTGCCGAAAATGTTGCGCTTGGGGTATTGCCAGTTCGCAGATTAGGCCCGATTGCACTGCTCAACCGCACGCGCATGCGCGAGCAAGCCCGCGCGGTGCTGGAACAGCTCGACTTTCATGCCGACGTTCGCCGACCCGTTGCGTCGTTCGGGTTTGCCGAGCGTCAACTCGTGGCAATTGCCAAGGGCCTGTGTCGTGAATCCCGGGTCTTCATCCTTGATGAGCCAACCGCCCCATTGGAGAAGCGGGAGGTGGAGCGGTTGTTTTCGGTGCTGCAGCGCATGAAGGAGCAGGGCACCGCAATCGTCTTCATTTCGCATCAGCTTCACGAGGTCGTCGCAATGGCCGATCGATGCACGGTGCTGCGCGATGGGCGGGTCGCGGCGATCAGTCGCCGGGGTGCCTTCTCCGTGACAGACCTGGTCGGCGCAATGACGGGACGGTCGGTGGAGAACATAGAGCCTGTTGCCGCTGTAAGCGGCGAAACGGTTATGGCGACACGGCCCGACGGCATCACGCGGCTCGAGCTGCGGGCGGGCGAGGTTATTGGACTGGCGGGGCTCCTCGGCAGCGGTGCGGATAGAATGCTGCGCCGCATCTTTGGGATCGAAGAACCGATCGAGGTCGAGACGCGGGGCGGCGGACGATCCTTCAAGAACCCCCGAGATGCGATCGCAGCGGGGATTGGAATGGTGCCGGGCGAACGCACGCGGGGACTGGTGATGAATCAATCCGTCCGCGACAATATCCTGCTTCCGAATCTCGATATCCTCTCGCGCATCGGCTGGCTGGACCGCAAGGCGGGTGATCGTATGGTAATGGCACTTATGGACCTCATCGATATTCGTCCGCGTGCGCCGAAGCTCAAAGTACACACTCTCTCCGGCGGCAATCAGCAGAAGGTGATCCTGGCCAAATGGCTGGCCCGAGAGATTGCCGTGCTGCTGCTGGAAGAGCCGACGCAAGGAATCGATGTGGCTGCCAAGGCCCAGATCCACGCTTTGATCCGAAATTTTGCACGGCGTGGCGGTGCCGCGCTGGTCAATTCCAGCGATCTCGGCGAGCTCGCACGTTTGTGCGATGCCATCCTTCCAGTTCGTCGCGATCGCATCGTGGGCAGGCTCGATCGCGCCCAAGGTTTGGACGAGCGGGAACTGCGCGCCGCGATCGGCGGGTAGAACGGTATGACGCATCGATCGAGGCTCGCGGGACAGATACCGCTCCTCTCGCTCATTGTCCTGTGTGCAGTCACCGCCCTGTTGACTGACCGTTTTGTGTCGCCACTCAATCTCACGAATATTCTGGTCCAGTCATCGATCATGGCGGTCATCGCCATGGGCATGACCTTCGTGATCGTCGGCGGCGGGTTCGATCTCTCCGTCGGCTCCACGGCAGCGCTCGCCGGCTGCGTTGCGGCTATGGTGATGCTGGAAGCAGGCATCACAGTGGGCGTGATTGCCGGGATAATCGCTGGAGCACTGGTCGGCCTCGCCAATGGGCTTGTTATTGCGTTCCTTAACGTCAATGCTTTCATTACGACGCTCGGCACCATGGTGCTCGTGCGCGGCATCGTTTTCTTGCTCACGGGAGGGGCGCCCGTGAGCGGCGAGACGGGGTTACCCGGCGAGTTCATCGCATTCGGCTCCGAGCGTCTCTTCGGTATCCATTATCTGGTGTGGGCGCCGATGCTGCTTCTCGCAATGCTGTCGTTCGTGCTGCAGGCGACGCCCTATGGGCGGCGCGTCTATGCCACCGGCGGCGGCCGGGAAGCAGCTTATCTTTCCGGCGTTCCGGTACGCCGAGTGATCGCCTCCACATACGTCTGGTGCGGGGCCTTAGCGGGAATCGCCGGCGTGATGCTGGCTGCGCGCTTGCAATCGGGCCAGCCCACGGCAGGTGAATTCTACGAGCTCACTGCGATCGCGGCTGTCGTGCTCGGGGGTGCTTCGCTGCATGGGGGCGAAGGCACGCTTTACAAGAGCGTCATCGGGGTCTTCATCATGATCGTGCTCGGCAACGCGCTCAACCTGCTCAACGTTGATTCGTACTGGCAGCGGGTTGCGGTGGGAGCGGTCATCATTGCGGCGGCTGCCGCCGAGAGGCTACGCTCGGAGCACTGAAGAGGAGTAGCTCGCATGCTCAAGCCCCGCTTCGCTGTTCTTGCTGCCGGCCTCGCGGTCGCGGTTTCCCTGGCGATCCCCCCGGCCGCAAGCGCTCAGGAAAAGACGACTATCGGAGTGTCCCTCGCTCAGGATGATAACCCCTTCTACATCGCCATGCTGCGCGGGATTCGCGCGCGGGCCCAGGAGCTCGGGTGGGACGTGGCGACGGTATCCGCAAACGAGGACAAGCTCAAACAGATCAATGGGGTGCAGGATCTGGTCGCGCGCGGGGTCAAGGGGATACTGATTTCCCCCATCGATGCCGTCGGTGTGAATGCCGCGTACGACGCGGCTGCCGCCGCAAAAATCCCGATAGTTTCGGTCGCCCGTGGATCAAGCTCGCCGAACCAGACGATCCACGTGGTCATGGACGAGAAACGGATCGGTCGCGATATCGCGGAATGGACTGCGAAGAAGCTCGGCGGGAAAGGCAAGGTGGCGCTGCTGATGGGACCAAGCGGCGCGCCCACGTTCAAGAATCTGGGAGACGGCTACAGTGAGGTGATGGCCAAGTATCCCGAAATTCACATCGTGTTCCGCAGCGACGGGCCGCTGACGCGCGAGCGCGGCGTCAAGCAGGCAGAGGATGCGCTGGTCGCCCATCCCGATCTGGCTGCGATCTACACCGCCAACGATGACGTGGCGCTAGGGGCCATGCAGGCGGTCAATGCCGCCAATCGCAAGGGCAAGACGCTGGTGACCGGCATGAACGGCGTGCCGCCGGCATTGCGCGCGGTGAAGGAGGAAAACCTCGCGATGACGGTTGAGCTCAATCCGGTGGAGTGGGGTCGACTCGGAGTCGACGTGCTTGCCACGTTTCTCAAAGGCGAGAAGGTGGACCCGCGCGTGTTCATCAAGCACGTGATCATCGACGGCACAAACGTCGATGCCAAACTGCCGAAGACGTGAGAGTTGCAGGAGGCTTCCATGGCTGAACCTGCAATTGCCGAACACCGGCAGGCCGATGGGTTCGTTTCCGAGCTCGAGGCGAGGAATTTGCATCCCTTATGGGACCGCTACCAACGCATCACGCCAATCAAGCCGCAAGCGCAGGACGCGCCTTTCCTCTGGCGCTGGCGCGAAGTCGAGCCGTTCCTGCACCGCTCCGTCGCCGAAGTATCCATCAACGATATCGAGCGGCGTGCCCTGATCCTTGCCCATCCGGCATTCGCAACGGACACCACGACAACAAGCACGTTGCTGGCAGCGTTCACGGTGCTCGATCCCGGGGACCGCGCCCGGCCGCACCGGCACACCGGGGCGGCGATTCGCTTTGCCACCCGCGCGGAGGGCGCGGTCACCATCGTCAACGGCCGGCGTTGCAAGATGCAAGAGGGCGACCTGATCCTCACGCCGCCCATGGTCTGGCACGGGCATATCAACGAAAGCGACCACCGCATCATCTGGTTCGATGCCGCCAATATGCCGCTCATCCGCGCGGTTGATGCGCATTTCTTCGAGCCCGGCGACCCTCGCAACAACCAGTTCTGGCAGGTGGACGAAGGCGAGGAGGCGCTCTGGACCGAAGCCGGACTGGTAGCGGAGGGAGCGGCAGCAAGCCCAGTGAACTCGCCGAAATACCGTTATTCCGGCGAAGCGACCCGGCGGCTGCTCGCTGCGGCTCCCGCAGGCAGCGATGGCGCGCGCACCATCCGTTACGTCAACCCGTCGACCGGCGGTGCTGTGATGCCGACCCTTGACTGCTATGCGGCGCGGCTCACCCGGGGTACGGCTACCCGCCTCAAGCGGGCGACCTATAACGTTGTTTGTCTCATCGTGCGGGGTGAAGGCCGGTCGCACATCGGCGATCAGACATTCGAATGGTCACAGCACGATGTCTTCACCATACCGCACTGGACCTGGGCGCGGCACGAGCCGCAAAACGGCGATGCCGATCTTTTCATGGTCACGGACAAGTCGGCGTTCGAGCGGCTCGATCTGGTACGGGAGGAGCTGCAATAGTCGCCGGTGATCCGAGCATGGCGACGTGATGATGCTCATCCCGGGCACCAGGCGTGAACTCCCCCCGCGTTAGCCAAGGCATTGGAGCGCCACTTCGGCGCGTTGAGGATCGCCGGTTGTTGCTTGGCCGGGGACTCTTCGTGGCCGACGTGGTCGCCCCCGAAGCTTTGCATTGCGTCCTCCTTCGCTCGCCGCATGCGCATGCGCGAATTTCCGGGATCGACGCATCCGCTGCCTTGTCCACCCCTGGTGTTGTTGCAGTGTTCACGGGAAAGGACATGGCGGCGGACGATATCAGGCCGATGCGGCCGCTCTGGATCATTTGTTCTCGCGACGGCAGCCCCATGACGGAGCCGCCGCGCTTTGCGCTCGCACGCGACCTGGTGCGTCATGTGGGAGAGCCGATTGTCGCAGTGATCGCGAACACGGTCGCTCAAGCGATGGATGCAGCCGAGCGCGTCGCGCTGCATTACGAGGTGCTCCCCGCGGTTACTGACGCCGGCACTGCGCTGGCAGGGGGAGCACCGCCGCTGCATCCGGAGGCTCCCGACAATATCTGCTTTCGTTTCGCGCGCGGTGATGAGGCGCGCGTGCGCAGCACGTTCGCATCGGCCGCGCATGTCGTCGCGCTGGAGCTGATAAACAACCGGCTTGTTGGGGCGGCCATCGAGCCGCGCGCAATCCTCGCGCTCTGCGCGCCCGGCGCTGCGAAGCTCACGCTCTACACCTCCACTCAGGTGCCGCATCACATCCGGCGGCTGGTGGCCGAACAACTCGGCATCGCGGAGAGCTCGATGCGGGTTATCTCGCCCGATGTTGGCGGTGGTTTCGGTTACAAGGGCAAGCTTTACCCCGAAGAGGCGATCATGGCCTGGGCGGCGCGCCGGCTACATCGGCCAGTGCGCTGGACGGCGACGCGCGCCGAGAGCTTCCTCGCAGACAACCAGGGCCGTGACCATGTGACCAAGGCCGAGCTCGCGCTCGATGCGGATGGCCATTTCCTTGCCCTGTGCGTGAGCACCCGCGCCAATCTCGGCGCCTATGTGTCGACATTTGGAGCGGCGATACCGAGCGCGATCTATACGAGCCTCCTTGCCGGCGTCTATCGCACTCCCGCAATTTTCGTGGAAAGCACCGGCGTATTTACCAATACCACTCCGACCGATGCCTACCGCGGCGCCGGTAGGCCGGAAGCCTGTTATGTGCTGGAGCGGCTGGCCGACATGGCCGCCAAGAAGCTCGGCATGGATCGCGTTGAGATTCGCAGGCGCAATCTCATCTCGCGCAGCGAGATGCCCTACAAGACGCCGCTCGGTCCAATCTATGATTCCGGCGATTTCCCTAAGATGTTGTCCTGTGTCCAAGCGCTCGCCGAGTACGACAGGTTCGAGCTACGTCGGGCAGAAGCAGCGCGACGAGGCCGCCTGCGCGGGATCGGTCTCGCCTGCTACGTTGAATCCTCCGGTATTGCGCCGTCGCGTTTCGCCGGCGCGCTTGGCGCCCGTGCCGGCTTCTATGAGACCGCGACCCTGCGGGTGGAGCCCGACGGGTTCGTGCGCGCGGCGCTGGGCACCCATAATCACGGGCAAGGCCACGCCACTACCTTGGCGCAAATTATCTCGTCGCGCCTGGGAGTGCCGGTGGAGCAAATCGACGTGATCGAAGGCGATACCGATCAAGTGCCCTACGGCACCGGCACCTTCGGCTCGCGGACCATTGCGGTCGGAGGATCGGCCCTGCATCGCGCAGCGGAAAAAATCATTGCCAAGGGAAAGCTGATCGCGGCGCACATGTTGGAGACCGCCGCCGAGGACGTCGAGTTTTTGGATGGGTGGTTCGGCGTGAGCGGTACTGACCGGCGCGTCCCCTTCGCTGCGGTCGCGCAAGCTGCTTATATCCCGCACAATTTCCCTCTCGAGAGTCTCGAGCCGGGACTGCAGGACCAGGCGGCTTATGACCCGCCGAGCTTCGCCTTCAGCAACGGCGCGCATATCTGCGAGCTGGAGATAGATCCCCAGACCGGGGCAATCGAAATGGTTGGCTACTGGGCCGTGGATGACATCGGCATCGTCATCAACCCCATGATAGTGCACGGCCAGATCCACGGCGGCATCGCCCAGGGTATCGGTCAGGCGCTGCTGGAACGCTGCGCGTATGACGGCGACGGCCAGCTCGTGACCGGCTCATTCATGGACTACGCCCTGCCACGCGCTCATGAGCTTCCCTGCTTCGTGGCCGAGTGCGACGAGAGCCAGCCCTGCACTCATAATCCGCTCGGCGCCAAGGGCTGCGGAGAGGCCGGCGCGATCGCCGCGCCGGCGGCGATGGTGAGCGCGGCGCTTGACGCGCTAGTGCCGCTCGGCGTCTCCGACCTCGACATGCCGCTCACGTCCGAGCAGATCTGGAGAAGGATTCGGAATGCCGGAAGTAATCCGTCGCAACCACTCAAATGAGGACAGTTATGAGCTGCCGATGGCTATGCCGGCGAGGAAGACCAGCACCCCGCCGATGACGACCTGGAAGGCGGCAGCAAGGAATGGGGTGTCCATGAACCGATGGCGGACATAGGAGATCACCGTAAGCTCCAGCGCGACGACCGCTATGGCAACCGCGGTAGCGGTCCAGAAATGGGGAATGAGATAAGGCAGCGTGTGACCCAGCCCGCCGATAGCGGTCATGACGCCGCAGACGGCGCCGCGCACGAGCGGCGCGCCGCGTCCGGTGAGAGATCCGTCGTCCGAGAGCGCCTCGGCGAAGCCCATCGATATGCCAGCGCCTACCGAGGCGGCGAGCCCGACCAGAAAAGTTGCCCAGGTATTATGGGTTGCAAATGCGGCGGCGAATAGCGGCGCCAGCGTCGAAACCGATCCGTCCATCAAGCCGGCCAGCCCGGGCTGCACGTACTGCAGCACGAATATGCGCCGGGCCGTCTCGTCTTCGCTGGCGCGGGCCGCCTTGGTGAGGATTTGCTGCCCGAGCTTTTGCGCGAGGTTTTCGTGCTGGTCCTCGATCTCGGCAAGCTCGAGCAGCAGTTGTCGGATTGATGCATCGCGCGCCGACAGCGCGGCCTTGCGATAGTAGCGAGCCGCCTCGAACTCCATGGCTTCCGCGTATTTGCGCACCTCCTCCAGCCGTAGCGGCCGTACCAGCCACAGCGGTTTGTTCTGGATGAAGCCTTTGACGTCCTGCCGCCGGATGAGCGGGAGATATTCGCCAAATTTCGTCCGGTAGAGATCGAACAGCATTGTGCGATGGCGCACCTCCTCGTCCGCCATCTCGTCGAAGACTTTGGCGGAGGCCGGGAATTGTTCGCGCAAGCCCTCGGCAAAACCACGGTATATGCGGCTATCCTCCTCCTCGTTGGTTATGGCGAGGGCGAGAATTTCCTGTTCAGAAAGATCGGCAAAGCGCTTCACTTGGACCTCATTGGACGCAAACGCATCCATATTAGACATATTCTAAAGACAGCACACCTGCCCCGGAAGAATTGGAGGCGAACATGGGTCTGGAGGCTCTGCGGCGCGCTCTGAGTCCGGCCATTCGCCGGGTCCTGCACATCTATTGGCGTTTCGCGCGTGCAATGACCTTAGGAGTTCGCGCTCTCGTCATCGACGACGCGGGTCGCATATTTCTGGTCAAGCACAGCTACGTGAGCGGGTGGCATCTCCCGGGTGGCGGCGTCGAGGCTGGGGAGACCCTCACCGAAGCGCTCGTACGCGAGTTGCGCGAGGAAGGAAACATCCAGCTGACTGCACCGCCGCGCTTTCACGGGATGTTTTTCAATCGGCAGGCCTCTCGGCGGGACCACGTCGCGGTCTTCGTGGTGCGCGCCTTTAGCCAGCCTTCAATGCCCAAACCCAACCACGAGATCGTTGCCCACGGCTTTTTTGAGGTCGATGCACTCCCGAATGACACCTCGGCGGCTACTCGCGCACGTGTGGCCGAAGTGCTGGGTGGCGCTCCCGTCGCGGAACTGTGGTAAAAATACTTGTGGTTTGCATTGGCTTCTGCCGAATTGCAGCGCCATTTGCTGCTAGAATTGACGATCAATTGGCAAACCGTGCCCCAAGTGGAGCGCATCACATGTCAGCTCGGCAGGTGATCTTGGCGGAGAGGAGAGCCGCGAACGACAATTTTGTTGATTGCGACCCACCACCAATTCGACCGCGGTTTGACATCCTTTACGTGCGTGCCAAGCAAGTGATGTTCGAGGCCCCTCGCACGATCATGCGTGTATCAATGACAGCAGCCTTCTCTCTGCTCTTGTTGATCATGATATCTGCAACTATCGTCGTGGGGCTTGGGCTCGTCGGCTTATTTGCTGCAGGGCTGGCTGTTTCCCGTCTGGTCTGCAGGCACGTCCCCAGCCTCGTATTCCCGATCTATCAGGTTGACCCGAGAGCGCCGGGGTAGCCATAAGCCGGCAGCATCTGACCGACTGGCCGCTCGTGCATCCTCGCCTCCACGTCACCTATCACATTCGCTCCGACACACGTTCGATCGAGAGACGTGCGCAGGCGCTCGCCATCGAGCAAAGCGTCGAGATGCCCCTTGCGGCGATCGATGATCCATTTGTCCGGACGGAGATCGTGGGGGAGGTCGAGACGATCGCGCAAAAGAAAAACGGGCAGTTCGAAGTTCGCATCGCCTTGGCTTCCGACACCGCAGGCAACGACCCCGGACAACTCCTTAACATGCTGTTCGGCAACAGTTCCCTCCATGAGGACGTCGTGCTGCACGATGTTGAATTGCCGTCCGGCCTCGCGAAATTCTTTGGCGGCCCGCGACATGGCCTTCACGGGTTACGCCGGCGAGCAGGCGCCGGCGCCCGGGCCCTGACATGCGCACCTCTGAAGCCCCAGGGCCTGTCACCGCAGAGGCTGGCGGAGCTCTCCCAGAAATACGCGTCAGCGGGGATCGACTTCATCAAGGACGATCACGGGCTTGCCGATCAGGTCTATGCACCCTTCGAGGCGCGGGTAGCCACGATAGCGCAAGCGGTGCGGAAGATTGATCGGCCGCCCGGCCCGGCACGCTACATCCCGAGCATATCAGGCGACCTCGAGACGATGCGACGACAAATTGCCATGGCCATTGCCGTTGGTCTTGATAGCGTAATGGTTGCTCCCATGATTGCCGGGCTGTCGAACTTCCATCGGCTGGTGCGAGAGCATCCTCAGGTTGCCTTCGTCGCGCATCCCGCAATGGCAGGCGCCGCCCGCATCAGTCCGGCACTGCTCTTTGGAAAGCTGTTTCGGGTGCTCGGGGCGGATGCGGTCGTGTTTCCCAATTACGGCGGACGCTTCGGCTACTCCCCCGATACATGCCGCGCATTGGCGCAGGCAGCCCTGGGGGGCCGTGACCATCTCCAGCCCTGCGTACCCGTCCCGGCAGGAGGTATGGACACCGGCCGCGTCGCCGAGATGCTTGATTTCTATGGCGCAGGGGTCATGTTGCTGATTGGAGGTGCCTTACTGGAAGCGGGTGCACAACTCGTGGAAGCAACTGCCGCCTTCGTGGGACAAGTGCACCGATATCACTATGTGGCTGATGCGGGTTGAGACCAATAATGCTGCTGCATCGCAAAGCAAATGCATACCGGTGGGAAGGCGTGAATACGCTTCCCTACAAGCAGGATGAGCGCGCGCTCTTCAAGTCGATCACGCGCCAGGTGCTGTTCGCGGATCCGCAACTGCACGCTGAGCTTCGTTATTTCGAAATCGAGCCGGGTGGTTACTCCACGCTGGAGCGGCACGAACACATGCATGCCGTGCTTATCTTGCGCGGTCACGGGCACTGCCTCGTAGGTAAGGAAGTAAGGGCAGTCGAGCTGCGCGACCTCATTACCGTCCCGCCATTGACATGGCATCAGTTCCGCGCGAGCGCGGACGAGCCGCTCGGGTTTCTGTGCATGGTCAATGCAGTGCGCGACAAGCCGCAACTACCCTCGGCTGAGGATTTGGCCCAGCTCAAGTCGGACGAAAAAATCGCGGCGTTCCTCGGTGAAGAGCCGGCGGGTTAGACTCGTTGACCGATCTCTCCCTAGCCATTCTGCCGGAAACGGCGGACGACGCGGCAGCGGTCGAGCGCCTGCACGCGCGCACCTTCGGCCCTGGCCGGTTTGCCAAATCGGCGTATCGGTTGCGGGAAAAGGTTCCGCACCGGCTCGAACTCTCATTTACCGCTCGGGTTGGAACTCTGCTCGTCGGCTCAGTGCGACTTTCGCCGATCTACGTCGGCAAATGTAAAGCTCTTTTGCTCGGTCCCCTCACTGTGGAGCCGCCGTTTCGGGATCGTGGGATTGGATACGCGCTGATCGAACGGGCCCTCGCAGAGGCGAAAGCCAGGGGACATCAACTCGTCATGTTGGTGGGCGACGAGGCGTATTATGCCAAAGCGGGGTTCAAGCGCGTCACCAAGGGTCGTGCCATCATGCCGGGTCCGGTGGATCCAGACCGCTTGCTGGTCTGCGAACTTGCCGATGGGGCGTTCGACGAGGTGTCAGGGCCGATTCGACCGGACTGGGACTCAGCATAAATGCTTCGGACCCGCATTATGGCTCAACACGCATCGCGTTTTACCCGGGCGAAGCGGTTTTCTACTCGGCAGGAATCCCCGCTCTTGAGGCTTTCGAGCGCTTCTCTCATTGCTGCATGCTTGGTCAGCACGAGCCCGTGCCAAGCCCAGACGATCGATCTCGCCACTCTCAAATGCAAGGAGTTCATCGATCTCTCTAAAGAAACCATCGCGACGCTCACGGTCTGGCTGGACGGCTATTACACCGATGAAGAGGATGCTGCCGTTTTCGAGCCGGACAAGCTCAAGATCAAGGCCGAAAAGCTCAGCGCTTTTTGCGCGCAGAACCCAAAGATCGGCTTGATGACCGCCGCGGAAAGCGTCATGGCCAAATAAAACCCTCGTCCCGAACAGGCATAACCACCGGGATCAGCGACCTTCTCGCATCCACGTTGCGGCAAGACTCCCGATGAGGAGCAGAAGCCCGATCAGGCCGGCAAACACCGGCAACACGCCGATGCCGCGCACCACGGTCGCTTCACGAATACGCAAGCCCAGCCAGTCGTCGCCCCTGAAGGTATCGCTCGATCGCACTCCGATGATCCTCGGAATGTGGATGGCACCACCCGCATCCGTCACCCGGACTGTGTCCCCGCCTGTTGATCTCGCTAAGGGCGCAAGCACCTCAGTGGTGGAAGTCACTTCAGTAAACTCGCGTGGGTTGGGGGGACCCACGTTTGCGAGAGCATTCAGCGTGCCGTCTGTCGCGTGCCACAGGCCCAGCTCATTGACTTCGACAGTCGAGCGCCAGACCCCGGGCTCGGTCGCGGACAGGCTCAACGTGCGAGTCTTGCCGGACGGTGCCGTCAGCGTCACCTCGTCGACCATGTCGGACATGGTCTGGCGTTGAACCGTGAGGTCACGACCACGCACCGTCATGCGCAAGGCCTCCTCTTCCAGGTCTGGCTCCTTCATCAGCCAGTGTGAGAGTCGGCGCAACAGATCGACTTGCGGCCCGCCGCCCTCATAGCCCCGCGCCCACAGCCATATGTGATCGGACAAGAGGAGCGCGACCCTGCCTTCTCCTTCGCGCGAAAGCAGAAGAAGCGGCTTCTCGTTGGGCCCTTGCAGGACCGCTGTGCCCTTGGCGGCACGCGTGTCCACCAGGCGGAACCACCTGCTCCAATGCGGAGGATCCTCATCAGAGCCTGCCAGTCCCCGTGTTACGGGATGACGCTTGCCGAGATCTGTCAGTCTTGGCCGGAAGGGACCATCGCTGGTGCGGCCGCTGGGCTCGGCCGGCAAAATGACGTCGAGCGGAGTGCGCCAGATGCTGGTCTGGCTCGCATAATCCGGTCCGGCCGCCACCAGGACGGCGCCGCCCTGACGGACATAGCGAGCTATATTGTCGAAATAGATGACCGGCAGCACACCTTGGCGTGCGTAACGATCAAAGATGATGAGCTGAAAATCGTTGATCTTCTGTTGAAATAATTCACGCGTCGGAAACGCGATCAGGGAGAGCTCGTTGATCGGCGTACCATCCTGCTTTTCCGGTGGCCGCAGGATCGTGAAGTGAACAAGGTCGACACTGGCGTCCGATTTCAGCAGGTTGCGCCACGTGCGCTCGCCCGCATGCGGCTCGCCTGACACGAGCAGTACTCGCAGCTTGTCGCGCACGCCGTCAATGGAGACCACGGCGCGGTTGTTGATCGCCGTGAGCTCGTTCTCGAGCGGAGATGCTTCGATCTCGACGATATTGGGGCCTGCGTGCGGAACTTGCACGTTGACGCTTACATCGGCCCCCACTCGCACATTGCGGTTTTCGATTGTCTCGCCGTCGCGACGCACTGTCACTCGGGCGGTGCTGCCTCCGCCGCCCTGGTCCTCGATGCGAAATGAAACGGTCTGTGTCTGGCCGACGATCCCGAATCGGGGGGCGGCAGTGAGCACAACGCGCCGGTCGCGCTCGTTGCTGTGTCCGGTTATCAAGGCGTGGACGGGTGCGGCAAATCCAAGCGCAGCTGCGTCAGCCGGCACATCGTGCACTCGCCCGTCGGTGATGAAAATGACTCCTGCCACACGGTCCTGGGGAACGTCAGAGAGCGCAGCTGACATCGCTGCAAACAACCGGGTACCGTCCGTCTCGCCATCAGCCTGGCCGGCTTCGACAAAACGGACTTCCACGCCGGGCAAGTGGGCAAGCCTTTCGGCAAGTGTCGCCCGCACCTGTTCGGTCTGCCTGGTTCGATCGCCAAATTCCTGGCTAGGGCTCTTGTCGACGACCACAGCAGCGACCGAAGTCAGCGGCTCCCGATCCTCGCGCGTGACCGAAGGGTTTGCGAGTGCGAGGACGAAGAGGGCGAGCGCGACGGCGCGTGCCAAGGCGCCGCGGCTGCGCCCCAATACAAGCAATAGTGCAATTGCGAACGCAACGGCGGCCGCCGTCCAAACCATGTAGGCAGGAACAAGCGGAGAGAATGAAACGCCGAAATTCATCATTGTCACTGCCCGAGGCGCTCAAGCAGTGCGGGAACGTGGACCTGATCGGCCTTGTAATTGCCGGTGAGCGTGTACATGACGATGTTGACGCCCGCACGAAAGGCCAGCTCGCGTTGGCGCGGCTCGGCAGAGACCAGCGGCAGCATCGCCTGCCCGTCCTGACGGACCGCCCAGGCACCAGCGAGATCGTTAGAGGTGATCAGAATTGACGACACCCCGTCGCCCGCACGTGCGGGCCGGCTTGCTGATTCGTCATCGCTGGCGGCCGGCAGCGCCTCCACCCATAGTTGACCGGAATTGAAGCGCCCCGGAAATTCCTTGAGCAGGTAAAAGGTCTTCGTCAGCACATGTTCGCGCGGTACCGGCTCAAGCTCGGGAATATCGAGAGACGATAGAATCGCCCGCAGTGCCTGCATTCCAGGACCCTGGTTGCCGCCCCCAGGAGTGACGGGGGCTTCGATTGCATCCCGGGTATCGAACAGGACCGTGCCACCCTGCTTCATGTACGCGTCAATGTGCTCGAGCGCTTCCCGCGTCGGCTTGGGCGCGCTGGAAACGATCGGCCAGTAGATCAAGGGATAGAATGCAAGTTCGTCGCGTCCGGGATCGAGACCGATCGGCTCGCCCGCTTCCAGTGCCGTTCGTTGCGCCAGAAACAATGTAAGCCCCTGCAGCCCTGCCTTGCTGATTCGATCTACTTCGGCGTCCCCAGTGATCACGTACGCGAGTCGTGTCTCGAGCGTCGATTTCAGGGCTTGTTCGTCGCTTGTTTGTGCAAAGGCTTGCCCCGCCGTGAAGAGGCCCACTGCTATGATCGCCAGAACGAAAGCAGCCGCGGCCGGAGCGCGCCGCCGGGTGACTTGCCGCATTCCTCCCGCGAGCAGAAAGACAATCACCGCGTCGAGCGCGGCAAGTGCAAGTGCGGATAGCAGAATTGGGCCGCGCAGATCCTGCGGCTCGCTGACGCGATAGCTCTCACGCCGCGCATTGAGCGCGGAACTGTCGAGCGGGTTGAGCCGATCGGCCGTGGTGAGCACGTTCACGGCGAGCAAGCCCTCAGGAGGCCCGTAGAAACCGGGAGGATGATCGAATGTAGCGCGGCCGGCGAAACCGGCAGGCACCGAGCGCGCACTCGCGGGGGGTGTGCCGAAAACGCCGAACCCGTCGAGAATGCGGGTGGGCGGCAATACTTCCCGCGTGCCACGCGTGCCTGCTGTGTCGCCCGGCGGGGACGAGGACGCAAAGGAAACGATCCGCTTGAGCATTTCAACGAATGTGCCTGACAGTGGCAGGTCTGACCAGCGCGTGTCGGCAGTGACGTGGAAAAGAACGATCATGCCCTTCCCGCGCCGCTGTGCCGTCACCAGCGGAGTGCCGTCGGCAAGCGTTGCCCAGGTTCTGTCGGTCAGCGTCGAATCGGGTTCGGCGAGGACCTGCCGGGTGACGGAAACGTCAGTCGGTACGATCATGCCGAAAAATGGACTCTCGCGAGGAAAAGCAGTGAGCGGTTGCGGCTGCTCCCAGGACAAGCTTCCGCCCAGAATACGTCCGCCGCGACGGAGCTTCACTGGGACCAACTCATCGTCCCCCGCCGCGAGCCGCGGTCCGGCAAAGCGCACAAGGACCCCGCCATCCTCGACCCAATCCCCAAGTTTATCTCGCGCCTCAGCGACATTTCCTACGTCAGCAAGGATCAGCATGGACAAATGCTGGTCGATGAACTCGCTCACCGCCTGCGCCGGTGAGCCACGATCGGCGATCCTCAGGTCGGAAAATGGACCGAGGGCGCGCGACAGATAATACGTGGAGGCAAGCAGCGGCTGCGCCGTATCGGCACTCGATCCAGTGACCACCCCGACTGAGCGCCGCCGCCAACGCTTGTCGAGAAGCGTCACGGCACCTGCGGAATGTTCGCCTGCGATTTCGAGCCGGGCGATGTCGTTGCGAATCTCGACTGGGAGCGTAAGCTCGGCCGCAGTCTCGCGCTCCCCTTCTTTAAAGGCGAAGGTCGCCTCGCCAAGCGGCAGCCCCTTGAGATCAAGGGCCCGCACGACGCCCGATTCCACTGCGCCGGCAGCCGCTCGCAACACCTTGGTGGTGAGCCCACCCGCTGCATTGTCGGCACTCGCAAGCGCTCGCGCGCCAGGCAGCCCGCCCTCTACCACCGTGATCGGATGCTGCCCTACGAGCCGCGCCAACGCTTCCACGAACTCATTCCCCCCACCGACATCGATCCCATCTGACAGCCAGACCAGCTCCACCCGCGGTGCCGCGCCCAGGAAACGCTCGAGAGCCGGTAAAATATCCGAACGATGCACCGCATGCGGCTTGGGCTTGATCTGTTTGAGCCGCACGCGTGCCGCGGCCGGAGTTTCGAAGGAAATATCCCGCGTCGGCTCGGATATGGGGACAAGCGCGATTGCGCGGTGATCGGTTTCGGCGCGCCCAATCAGGTCCTCAATGGCGCGCATGCGGAGGTCCCAAGTCCCCGCCGCCGGGAAACCGTCATCGATGAGGAGAGCGAGAGGCGCCTGCGCCGTCGAAGTCGCAACCGGCGGGTTCCATAGGGGGCCCGCGGCGGCCACAATGACCAGTCCGGCAAGAATGAGACGCAGAGCGGTCAGCCACCAGGGTGTGCGGCGTGGCGTCTCCTGCTTTGGGCTGATCTCGAACAGCAGTTGGGTAGGCGGAAACGCGATCCGCCGAGGCTGAGGTGGGATGAGGCGCAACAGCCACCACAGGACCGGCAGCCCAAGCAGAGCGACCAACACCAACGGCTCGGCAAACCCGAGCGAGAGCCAAGGTGTCATGCCGGTCTCGCCATAGGTCTGGCGAAGCCCCTGACAGCACCGACCATTGTACCCGCAGGAGGGGCGCCCAAGCGGGCATGCAGCGCGAGCAGAAGGTCGGTCGCGGGGCGGTCAGTGCGGTGAATTGTGAAGCTCCAGCCCAGACGACTCGTCTGTTCCCGGATCGCAGCGCGATGCCGGGTGACCAGCACTTCGTATTCCCGTTTCCAGGTCTCCGCTCGCCCCGCGGTGATCGAGCCTGCCCCTTCGGGCTCGATGAATTCTACCCGGCCCGAATACGGAAACGTCTCTTCGGCAGGATCAACGATCTGGACAGCATGTCCATGCGCGCCGTTGGCCGAAAGCCGGGAGATGGCGGCTCGCACTTCCGCAATCGGGCTCCAGAAGTCCGACAGCACCACGATTTCGGAAAGTGCGGATGGTGCAAAGGACGACGGCAGACCCGGTCGCTCACTCCTGTCGTGAATGATCGCGTTGGCGAGCTTGTCCAGGACGTTCCGGCTGCCGGTAGCTCGCATGAGATCGGGCACTCCGACGCGCTCGCCGGCCTGCACCAGAATTTCGGCAAGAGCAAAGGTGACAACCAGCATACGGTCGAGCTTGGACTCGTGCGCGAGCGGTGAGGAGAACAGCATGGAAGGCGAACGGTCGGGCCAGAGCCATACGGTGTGCGCGGCCTCCCACTCCCGTTCCCGCACATAAAGATGCTCGTCACGGGCAGAGCGGCGCCAATCGACGCGACGCGCCGGTTCGCCGGAGAAGAATCGGCGGTATTGCCAGAAATTTTCGCCGGGCCCGGCTCGTCTGCGACCGTGCAGGCCATGGATCACCGTTGCAGAAATGCGGCGAGCCTCGAGAATGAGCCGTGGCAGCTCTTCCGCAAGCACGCGCGCTACACCGCTCGCTCGCTGCGTGGACCTGATCTCCTCCTTGTGCCCCTTGCGAGCTGCGAGCATCGTATTATCCGAGACGCATCTTGAGCTTGCCAATTACAGCTTCGATGCTTTCCCCATCGGCGCGGGCAGCGAAGGTAAGCGCCATGCGATGCTTGAGGATGGGCTCAGCCATGTCAGCGACATCGTCGATGGAAGGCGAAAGTCGTCCATTGATAAGGGCGCGGGCACGCGCGGCAAGCATCAAGGCCTGACTCGCCCGCGGACTGGGCCCCCAGGAGATCAACTTGCCGATATCGCCGCTCTCAGGACCCGGCCGTGCCGAACGCACCAGCGTGAGGATTGCCTCCACCACCGACTCGCCTATGGGTAACCGACGCACCAGGCGCTGCGCAGCGATGAGCTCGTCGGCGCTCATGGTCGGCTTGGGCTTGCTTTCTTCCGTGCCGGTTGTGTCAAATATGATTTTGCGCTCCGACTCTCGATTCGGATAATCAACGTCGATTTGCATCAAAAAACGATCGAGCTGCGCTTCAGGCAGCGGGTATGTGCCCTCCTGCTCGATGGGATTTTGGGTGGCAAGCACGTGGAAAGGGCGCGGCACGTCGTGGCGATTGCCGGCCACGGTAACGTGCAACTCCTGCATGGCCTGCAGCAGGGCCGACTGCGTTCGAGGGCTCGCGCGATTGATCTCATCGGCCATCAGCAGCTGAGCGAAGATGGGTCCAGCGATGAAGCGAAAGCTGCGCCGGCCGCCGGGGCTCTCTTCGAGGACCTCGCTGCCCAGGATGTCTGAGGGCATCAGATCAGGGGTAAACTGGATACGCCGCGCCTCAAGTCCAAGGACAACCCCCATGGTGTCAACGAGCTTGGTCTTGGCGAGGCCGGGAAGTCCGACCAGCAAGGCATGACCTCCGCAGAGCACGGTAATCAGTGCCTGCTCCACCACCGGCTCCTGACCAAAAATGACGGTGCCTATCGCGGCCTTGGCGGCTGCCACCTGAGCCGCGATCGCCTCGGCCTGGCGCACGACGGCATCTTCGAGCTTCTCGAGGCTCTCAGTGGGCGTTGCCATCACATTCGCTCCTGTGAATCCATTCATTAATTAGACCCTACTCCGGTGACGTATGGCTCGTCCGATCCCGGAAATTGCAAAACTCAGGCCAAGCTTCGCACATTTTCGAAATCTGCTCCTATCAAGTGTCAAAGTGGGTGAAGACTACGCGATTTTCCATTGGGTGCGACCCTGCGCCCGCGCAGGTCTGCTACATCGCTCCGGCAGGCGGGACGCGAATAGCCGTAGTCGCTTGAAACTTGCTTTTCCGGTCGATCCGGGCTTTTTCCGCAATGGATAAAGCTTGCAGGTGGTCACGGTCCGGCAAACATCCGGCTACACGGACAAGTTCCAATCAAACCGTGGCGAAGGCAGGGCAGATCTGCCAAGGTCCCCAACGAGATGATCCGGCACTTATGATCTCCACCCAGCCGCGATCTGGTCTGGACGCAATTGCGGGTCAAGTGCGCGATGTCGAGAGCAAAGGGTTGCCGCCCGTCCACCTTTGGGATCCGCCATTCTGCGGGGATCTCGACATGCGCATTGCCGCAGACGGGACTTGGTTTTACCTCAATTCGCCGATTGGGCGCGCGTCCCTTGTCAAACTATTCGCATCCGTCCTGAAACGGGAAGGGGACAAGTATTTCCTCGTCACCCCGGTTGAGAAGTGCGGCATTCTGGTAGACGATGCGCCATTCATTGCCGTCGAGCTCAGGGCCGAGCTGGAAGGCCCCGGTCAGATCCTCCACTTTCGCAGCAATGTGGATGATTGGGTCACCTGTGACAAGGATCACGCGCTGCGCTTTGAGCCGCAACGAGCGACCGGTGGGCTCAAGCCCTATCTCCACGTGAGGCGTAATCTCTGGGCCCTGGTCACCCGATCGCTCTTTTATGACCTGGTGGAGCTTGGGGAACAACGGGATGTTCAGGGTCAGCGCATGTTCGGGGTCGTATCCGCCGGGCGGTTCTTCGCGATGGCGCCAGCCCACTGCCTGGAGGACCTTGCCTGATGGACATGACGGTCCGCGATCGCAAGACGTTCTCATCCTGCGATTTCTTCACCCGCGCGCGCGCGCGATTGAGCCTCGAAGTCCCTGTGGCGCTCAACGATCATACCGCGAAAGCAAGGCGAGGCGACCTCGATCTCGATCCGCTGCTGTGGGAGCGCGCAGGTGTACAGGCGACCCGGCCGGCAGCGGTGCTCGTTCCGGTTGTTGATCGGCCCGACCCTCAAATTCTACTTACCCTTCGCACGGAACTTCCGAGTCATCCCAGCCAGATCGCTTTTCCCGGGGGCAAGATCGACCCGCATGACCGATCACCCGCGGAGGCTGCCTTGCGCGAAGCCTTCGAGGAGATCGGACTGCCGCACGCGTGCATCGAACCGATCGGTTATCTCGACCTCTATCTCACCTTCTCCGGCTATCGCATCCTGCCGATGGTGGCGAGGGTGCAGCCCGGGTATGAGCTCTCGCTCTGTGAAGCGGAAGTGGCCGATGCCTT
Organism: Xanthobacteraceae bacterium; assembly: GCA_036513475.1. Taxonomy (GTDB): domain Bacteria; phylum Pseudomonadota; class Alphaproteobacteria; order Rhizobiales; family Xanthobacteraceae; genus VAZQ01. Next base: position 26,281 of record DATBYX010000386.1, read on the forward strand.
CGAGGTGCCGCTTGCCTTCCTCATGGACGCGCAGAATCATTCCGTGCACAGCCGTGAGTGGAAGGGGGTGACGCGGCGGTACTACGCCATGCCCTTCGCCGATCGCTACATTTGGGGCGTAACTGCAGGTATTTTGCGCAATTTGTATGAGCGCATTTACATGCCCTGATTCTATTCGCAACGGCTCAGCTGATCGACGGAATGAAGAGCGATGGTCCGTCCGGTATTGACCGAAGTCGCCCTGTTCCTTTTACCGTTCGTCGCCTACGGCATCTATCTTTGGTCGACGCGCGCGGGAGTATTGCGTGCCGACAGCTGGACACTCCCGCGCATAATGTGGCTGCTCATAGTCGCGCTCGTCTTGATGATCGGCAGCTTTGTTGTGCTCGCGCAATGGGGCGGCGCTCCCCCGGGATCGACCTACGTTCCCGCGCATTCTGAAAATGGCAGGTTCGTGCCGGGGCAGACCAGGTGAGGCAAAAGTTCGCGCAACAGCAACGGCTTGAAGCTGTCTGGCTCAGTCAGCGGCCCCTTAGCGACATTCTCGCTGTGCTAGACCGTGCGGGAGAGGAGGCCCGGGTGGTAGGGGGTGCGATTCGCAATACGCTCTTTGGCGATCCACCCGGGGACATCGATATCGCTACCACGGCGCTGCCGGAAGAAGTCATCAGCCGGGTCAAGTCGGCAGGATTCAAGGCGGTTCCGACTGGCATTGAGCACGGCACCATTACCGCCGTTGCCGACGGGCAACCGTTCGAGATCACCACGTTGCGCGAGGATGTCGAGACCTTCGGCCGACGAGCGAAGGTCGCTTTCGGTCGCGACTGGAAACGCGATGCCGAGCGCCGGGATTTTACAATGAACGCGCTCTCGGCAACGCGCCAAGGCGTGATTTACGACTATGTGGGTGGTCTTGCCGATATTGCTGCGCGGCGAGTGCGATTCATCGGCGACGCAGCCAGCCGCATCTCTGAAGATTATCTGCGCATTCTGCGGTTTTTCCGATTTCACGCGCAGTACGGGAAGGGGGCACCCGATCCCGAAGGCGTGGCGGCCTGCATCGCCGGTCGTGCCGGGCTCGAGCAATTGTCGCGCGAGCGCATTCGCATGGAGTTGCTCGAGCTGCTGCTCGCCAGGGATGCCGTGGGCTCCCTCGCAGTCATGACCGAATCAGGTTTGCTCGACCGACTGCTTGGAGGAGTGCCCCTGTTGGCGAGCTTTTCCAACATGATCAAACTCGAGCTCACACTTAAACTGTCGCCCGACTGCGCGCGGCGGCTCGGCGCCCTCGGCGTTTCGGTCACCGAGGAAGCGGATCGCCTGCGCGAACGGTTGCGGGTATCCAATGCGGAGTATGGACGCCTGACCTCCATGGCAGATCGCTGGTGGCACATTTCCTCTGCATGGGATCAGCAACGTGCGCGCGTCCTGCTGTATCGTCTTGGGCGCGAGCGTTATTTGGATCGGGTACTCCTCGCTTGGTCGCGTTCGTCCGAGAGCGCCGGCGACGAACGCTGGTTTTCGCTGGCAACGCTGCCGGAGCAATGGATGATACCAACCTTTCCGCTGCGGGCAGCCGACTTCATCAGCCGTGGTTTGGCTAAAGGGCCGCAGCTCGGCAGGGCGCTTGCCACGGCAGAGGAGGCTTGGACCGCCTCCGGCTTTCCAGTCGATTCCCGCTCGCTCGCCACGATTGCAGACAGGGCGGCTGCGATGACGAGAGCGCAGAACGGCTGAGATGTCTCCGCGGCGCTGCCGCTCCAGCGTTACAGTTGCGGAGGACAAGCAAGCTCAGGACGACTCGCTCCCGGCGTGGTTTGGCATTAGATTTAGCTCGAGAGGACCGCGCATGAACGCCATCCGCCGCCCCGCCGACATTGCACGCCGTAGCGCCAAGGCCCTCGCCGGCCGTCCGGCCCGGGACGCGTTTCGCCGCGAGACGTTCGCGTTGCCTCGCGAAGCAGCACGCGAGAAAGCACGCGAGATGTTTCGCCGCTTCCCCAAGGCTGCTTACATGACCGAGATCGAGTCATGGCGCGTCTTGCCCGGTGATCGGATCGAGTTCACTGTGCGACGGCTACCGACCGCCGATTGATTTTAGATTCCTGACCGATCCGCGAGTGCGCGAGGGCTGATTGTCCTTCGGGTTTGATGGCCTCTCCCTGGCGCAACTCGCGGCGATCGCCGCGACTGCGCTGGTTACATCATTTATCGGCGGGGTGGCCGGATATGGTACCGGAGCTCTGATGCCCCTCGTCTTGGTGCCGATCGTCGGCGCGGAGCCCGTGGTTCCGATCATTTCAATCTCGGCACTGTTCACGAATACGGGCCGCGTGGCGGCCTTCCGTCATCTGGTCAATCGACGCGCAGCCTTGGTGGTGCTGGCAAGCGCGGTGCCGACCTGCGTACTTGGGGCCTGGGGATACACCAAACTGAGCGGCCGAGGGGCGCTTGTGGTGATCGGCTGCATGCTGATGGCGAGCGTTCCCCTGCGCCGGCTGGTAAGGCGTCGCGGATTTGCGCTGTCAGCCCGCGGCCTTGCGCTTGCTGCATTCGGCTGGGGGCCGCTCGCCGGCGGTACCGTCGGCGCAGGGATCATCCTGCTCTCGTTGTTGATGGCGACCGGCCTCGAAGGTGCAGCGGTTGTTGCGACCGACGCGGTTATTTCCATCGGAATCGGCATGGCGAAGTTCGCCACTTTCGGCGTGGCCGGCGTGGTGACGGCGCAGATCATCGCCATTGCGCTATTGATTGGCGCCTTGGCATTTCCCGGGGCATTCGTCGCCAGAGCGCTAGTCGAGCGGCTGCCGCTGCATGTGCACACAGCGGTTCTCGATGCTGTCGTCATCGCCGGCGGCGCAGTGATGATCGCGAATGCGATTATGGGTTGACTACGGCCATTTCACCACCGGCGGGAGCGAGGAGAGGATGGATTCGATATTGCCGCCGGTGCGCAGCCCGAAAATCGTCCCGCGGTCATAGAGCAGATTGTACTCGACATAGCGGCCACGCTGCACCAGCTGTTCTTCGCGTTGTCCGTCGCTCCACGCCGTCGTGTAATTTCTTCTGACGAGCTCCGGATATACGGTGCGAAATGCGCGGCCGACATCTTGCGTAAACGCAAAATCAGCTTCCCAATCGCCGCTGTCGAGGAAGTCGTAAAAGATTCCCCCAACCCCGCGCATCTCATTGCGATGCTTCAAAAGGAAATAGTCATCGCACCATTTTTTGTACTTCTCATAAGGCGCTACGGCCGAATGGGGGGCACATGCCGCCCTCATTGCAGAATGAAAGGCCATCGTGTCCGGGTCATCCTGGCGCCGGCGATCTCCGAGCACCGGCGTGAGGTCCGCACCTCCTCCGAACCAAGCTCTGCTGGTCACGACATACCGGGTATTCATGTGCGCCGCCGGAACGTGTGGATTATGCGGATGAGCAATAAGCGAAAGACCGGAGGCCCAAAAACGCGGGTCGGTTTCGGCACCGGGGATTTCGCTGCGAAACTCGGGCGCGAACTCCCCGAACACGGTCGACACGTGCACCCCGACCTTCTCAAATACGCGCCCTCGCAGCATCGACATTTCGCCGCCCCCTCCTGGCCTTCCACTATGGTCGCTGCGGCTCCAGGGAGTGCGCAGAAAGTGCCCGGAAGCTCTATCTGCATGAGGGGCTCCGGTCGGCAAAGAACATTCCAATGCCTCGAACGCGGCGCAGATCTCATTTCGCAGCGTCTCGAACCAGGTGCGTGCACGTTCTTTGCGAGAATCAAGAGATGCGAGCGGCATCAATCCATGTCCGTCGTCTTGCTCGAAGGCGAGTAACAGCTGTGCCCCACGAATGCACGAGATGATTTGAATGAGGACAGACCGAAAATTCCATACGCGAGGCACTATTTTGCCATTCTTTCAGGAGAGCCTCCCGCGGGTGGGGGATCTGGGGGTGTGCTGTCACCGTCCGCTTGCCTGGGGATTGGCAAACGGCCACGGCGACCGCGCCAGCGAGCGAGGCGGGTGAGGGGTAGCGCCCAGGGGCGTGAGAACGTCCTTCACCCGCCTCGTAATTGTTGCTCCAGGACCTCAACTCGCGCCCGCGTTGCGGTCCTTTCGTGACCCTGACTGGCGCGACGCCTCTCCGACCACCATGGCCGCTGCGACTGCGACGTTAAGCGAGCGCATCCCCGGCCGCATTGGAATGACAAGTCTGGTGTCCGCGGTCCGGTGCACCTCCTCGGGAGTACCAGCCGACTCGCGGCCAAACAGCAAAACGTCGTCGTCACAGAATTGGTGATCGAGATAGGACAGGCTGGCCTGGGTCGTGAGCAGGACCAGCGGAGCATGCGTGGCACTGCGCCAAATTTCGAATGCGTGCCAGCTGGCATGCCGGACGATGGCGGCTCGGTCGAGATAATCCATGCCCGCACGACGGAATGAGCGGTCAGTTGTGGGGAAACCGGCGGGCTCGATAATGTGGACCTCGATACCCAAACACGCCGCCAGACGCAGAATGGTCCCAGTGTTCTGCGGGATATCGGGCTGGAAAAGCGCAAGCCGGACGGCCAAAGCTCCACATCCTGGAATGACGGCACAGGCGGCGCCTAGCAGGCGAACAATCTGATCCACAAGGGCTTGCGCCGCCGCGTGGATGCGACACCACCCCACTTGCACTCCAGCGGCAAGGGTGCCAATAAAACCCCGTAGAACAAGCGCCGCCGCCGGGCGGCGTCGCCGTGTCGGGGGCACAGCAAGTCGCCGCATGCAAGCCGTAGGCGAGCTTGTGCACGGTGGATGCGGCGAACCGAGGTGCAAGATAAGGGGTTGACCCGTGACCACGATGTCTTCGGCCGAGCCGACCCGTCGAGACTTTCTCTACATAGCGACAGGCGCCGCCGCCGCGGTGGGAACCGCTGGCGCGCTCTGGCCCATCATTGCGCAAATGAATCCGGACGCCTCGACGATTGCCATGGGGGCGCCAATCGAAGTCGATCTTACGCCCATCGCAGAAGGGCAAGTCATCAAGGTGTTCTGGCGCAGCAAGCCGATCTTCATCAATCATCGCAGCAAGAAGCAGATCGAGGACGCACAGAACGTTGACGTGGCGAAGCTGCCTGATCCACAAGCCGATTCTGCGCGGGTCAAGCCAGGACATGAGCAGTGGCAGGTCTTGATCGCCATCTGTACCCATCTGGGCTGCATCCCGCTCGCGGACCAGGGGCCATATGACGGATATTTCTGCCCTTGCCATGGCTCCATTTACGATACGTCAGGCCGCATACGGCAGGGACCGGCGCCCTTGAACCTTGCGCTTCCCCCATACGAATTCCTATCCGACACGAAGGTCCGCATCGGCTGATGGTCCATCTGAACATGAACGGACATCCGAGCTACCAGCCGAAGAACGCATTCATGCAGTGGCTCGAGCGGCGGCTGCCGATCGCCGGCCTCGTCTATTCGGCCTTCATCGTGTACCCGACGCCACGCAACCTGAACTACTGGTGGACGTTCGGAGGCATTCTCACCTTCATGCTGGCCGTGCAGATCGTCACCGGCGTCGTGCTCGCCATGCACTACATGCCGCATGTGGACCATGCGTTCGATTCGGTCGAGCACATCATGCGCGACGTCAACTACGGTTGGCTGCTCCGCTACCTGCATGCCAACGGCGGGTCGATGTTCTTTCTCGCAGCCTATATCCACATGTTTCGCGGCATGTATTACGGCTCCTACAAGGAACCGCGCGAAGTGCTTTGGATTCTTGGCGTGATCCTGCTGCTGCTTATGATCGTGACAGGGTTCATGGGGTATGTGCTTCCCTGGGGTCAGATGAGCTACTGGGCGGCCACCGTTATTACCAACCTGTTCTCGGCAATCCCTCTGGTCGGCGAATCCGTAGTGACGTGGCTGTGGGGCGGCTATGCTGTCGGCAATCCCACGCTCAACCGCTTCTATGCCTTGCATTACCTGTTGCCCTTTGTCATCGCCGCCGTTGTTGTGCTGCACGTCTGGGCGCTGCATGTGGCGGGACAAAACAATCCCGACGGCATCGAGCCCCAGACCGAGGATGACACGGTCGCCTTCACTCCCTACGCGACGATAAAGGATGCCTTCCTCATGATGGTGTTCTGCATCCTGTTCGCCTGGTTCGTATTCTACGTTCCGAACTTCCTCGGCCACCCCGACAACTACATCCCGGCCAACCCCGCAGTGACACCGATGCATATCGTGCCGGAATGGTATTATCTGCCGTTCTACGCGATTTTACGCGCGATCCCGAACAAGCTGCTCGGGGTTGTAGCGCTGGTCGCCTCGATCTTTGTCCTCACGCTCCTGCCTTGGCTTGACACGTCGAAGGTGAGATCGGCGCGCTATCGTCCTCTTTACCGCCAGTTCTTCTGGGTGTTTGTCGTTGTCTGTATCGGGCTTGGCTGGTTGGGCTCGAAGCCGCCGGAAGGCAACTATGTGCTGTTTGCGCGAATATTTACGATCTATTACTTCGCGTTCTTTTTTGTGATCCTGCCGGTGCTGGGCAAGGTCGAGAAAACGAAGCTGCTGCCCAAATCGATTTCACAAGCAGTGTTGCGCGAGGGAATGCCGATTGGGACGCCGGCGCCGCCCCCGGCCGGCATGCACAGGGCTTGAAGAGTCATGATTGTTGGGCGATCGATCATAATCGTCGCCGTCGCGGTCACACTGGTCGCTCCGGCGCTGGCGCAAGAGCATTCGCATGAGGATACCAGCTCGCCCGCGAAGAACCGGTGGTCGTTTGCCGGACCGTTCGGCAAGTTCGATCGGGGGCAGCTCCAGCGCGGCTTCAAGGTCTATCGCGAGGTGTGCTCGGTCTGCCACGGCCTGAAGCTGATCGCATTCCGCAATCTCGCGGACCCAGGTGGGCTCGGCTTTACCACCGCGCAGGCACAAGCGGTCGCGGCCGAATACAAGATCCAGGATGGGCCCAACGACCAGGGCGAGATGTTCGAGCGCCCCGGCCGGCTGGCCGATTATTTCCGGCCACCCTTCCCGAACGATCAGGCGGCGCGCGCTCGCTACAATGCGGTCCCGCCAGACCTTTCCGTTATTGCCAAGGCGCGAGGGATCGAGCGGGGGTTCCCGTACTGGGTGTTCGACCTGATCACGCAATATCAGGAGCAGGGTCCCGACTACGTAACGGCGTTGCTCCAGGGGTATGAAGCCAATCCGCCGGCAGGCTTTACGCTCCCACCGGGCAGCTTCTACAACAAATATTATCCGGCGCACGCCATAGTGATGCCCCCGCCGTTATCCGACCAGCGTGTCGAGTATACCGACGGCTCTCCCATGACGGTCGAGCAATATGCCAAGGACATCTCGGCTTTCCTGATGTGGGCGGCAGAGCCTCACCTCGATCAGAGAAAACGGGTCGGCATGCAAGTGTTCATCTTCCTCGTCATTTTCGCCGGGCTTCTCTACTTCACCAAGAAGAAGGTGTGGTATCAAGTCGAGCTGCGTCCGGAAGAGCTGCGGGCGCGGCCGCCGGCAGAATATCCGAGCGCATGAAGCTAGCTGCGCGTCAGGGACTGTCGAATTCCGCTTACGTTAAAGCGCCGCCGCAGCGCGGTGAAGAATACCCATACTTCTCCGCTCCCGCCGGGCATTCGGGTGGTTCGTGCCTAGGCCAGTGTGGCCGGGAAAAGCTCGCCGGTCATAAGGACCTGGAGTGACGAAAGCGGTCCTCGGCATCATTGGCGGCTCCGGGATTTACGACCTGCCCGGATTGGAGAAGCCGCGGCTGAGAAGAATAAGAAGCCCATGGGGCGATCCCTCTGCGGCGTTGCGCATAGGACAGATAGCGGGGACGCCGATCGTATTTCTCGCCCGTCACGACAAGGGCCACCGCCTCTCGCCGTCCGACATCAACTATCGCGCCAATATCGATGTGCTCAAGCGCGCTGGGGTAACCGATCTGGTCTCCCTCTCCGCATGCGGCTCCTTCAAGCAGGAGCTGCCGCCGGGCACCTTCGTCCTCGTCGACCAGTTCATCGACCGAACCTTCAATCGGGCGAGCTCGTTCTTCGGGAAGGGCTGCGTCGCACACGTCTCCATGGCACGTCCGGTCTCGCCGCGCCTGCAGGACCGCATCGCCGCGGCTGCAGGAGCCGAAGGAATACGGCTCGTGCGCGGCGGCACCTACATCTGCATGGAAGGGCCGCAGTTCTCCACCTATGCCGAGAGCATGACCTACAAAGGGCTCGGCTATTCCGTCATTGGCATGACCAATCTTCCGGAAGCAAAGCTCGCCCGTGAGGCAGAGATTTGCTACGCGACAGTCGCCATGGTCACCGACTTCGATTGTTGGCATCCCGACCACGATGCCGTGACGGTGCAGGACATCATCTCTGTGCTCGTGGCCAACGCGGAAAAGGCCAAGGCGCTCGTTGCCCGTTTGGCTCGTGATTTCCCAGCCGAGCATGAGCCTTGCCCGATCGGGTCGGATCGCGCGCTCGATAACGCGCTCATCACCGCCCCGGAGGCGCGCGATCCCAAGCTCCTCAAGAAGCTTGATGCGGTCGCGGGCCGGGTCCTGGGCAAGCCGGTCCGGTCATCGCAAGCGGTCTGACCGAAGGTATAGGCGGTTGGCGATCTCGCGCGCGGCCTTGGTCCCACTGCCCACCGCGGTCGCAATGCATGGGTGCCGTGGACTGGCAACATCACCGACAGCGAACGTCCCAGGGCACGACGTTTCCATGTTGTCGTCAACGACAATGTAGCCGCGAGCATCCCGCTCGATTGCAAGCTCCGCGATCCAGTTCTCGTCGGTGTTCGGCCGGTAACCGAACAGAATAACCACATCATCGACCTCGATCTGCTCGCCTGCATTCAATCTCACGCAAATCCTCGAGTGCGAGTATTGCAGGGCCTGCACCGTCCGGTCGGAAATGACCCGCGCCATCCCGGATGATTCGTATCTGCGCAACCGCTGCACCATTAGAGGCAGCGCTCTCGCCGATTTCCCACGCATCACGATCGTCACCCGGACGCCTCTCTCTGCCAGCATGCGGGAAACATCGAATGCATTGTCACCGCCGCCAATCACCGCGACGTGCCCCCCTGGATTGCTGTTCGGATCACCCGCCCAGGGCGCTCCGACATGCACGCGCCCTTCCTCCGCCATCCGCCTCGCATTCTCGACGCGGCCGAGCCAGTCTTCACCTTCAAATCTTGTTCCGGTGGCGATCACCATCGCCGCTGCGGACAGAACCTCAGGGGCTTGCGTTCCGGGGACGGTGATATGCAACTGGAAACCGCCCTCGGGACCACGCTGGAGCCGATATGGTCGTGCATCCAGCCAGGTTTCGATCGACACCTGCCGGATATGCCGGGCGAAGGCCTTTGCGTTCTCGCGGGCGGTTTCATTCGGCCGTCCGAGCAGCCCTTCATTGGGATAGGGGCTGCGTTCGGCCATTCCGCCGAGGACGCGCTCCTTTTCGATGATGATAGGGCGGAGCGCGTAATTGCGAAGCCAAAGCGCGCAGGACATCCCTGCGGGGCCTCCGCCAATCACGGGTATAACGGGGATGGGGCCAAGCATTGCTTCTACACCTGGGATTAGCCGTAAACAGCTTATTGCGTGCAGCCCGATGCTCCGACACAGTGTGGCCGCCGAATGTTGGCATCCGCGAGCATGTCGGAATACATGCAACCTGATATGAGCTTCGCATGGTCAGCGTCCAGTTCGAGCATGATCTCAGGGATTCGGTCCGCAGCATCCCGGATTACCCGAAACCTGGGATCGTGTTCCGCGACATCACCACCCTCCTCGGCAATCCTCGCGCGTTCAGACGTACCGTAGACGAACTGGTGCAGCCTTGGGCCGGATCCAAGATCGATAAGGTTGCGGGGATAGAGGCACGCGGATTCATCATCGGCGGCGCCGTGGCACACCAAGTTTCCGCCGGGTTCGTGCCCATCCGCAAGAAGGGCAAGCTCCCGCACAAGCGTGTTTCCATCGCCTATTCGCTGGAGTACGGGCTCGATGAAATGGAAATGCACGAGGACGCGGTTGCGAACGGTGATCGCGTCATTCTGGTCGACGACCTGATCGCGACCGGTGGCACCGCCGAAGGTGCCGTCAAGCTGTTGCGCCAATTGGGTGCGCAGGTCCTTGCGGCTTGCTTCATAATCGACCTGCCTGATCTCGGCGGGGCCGAGAGACTGCGCAA
>DATBYX010000387.1:0-2154 GCA_036513475.1 Xanthobacteraceae bacterium
AGCTGGCCTGTCAGTATCAACTTGCCTCGGCCGGGAATGCTGGTCGCCTCAACGAACAAAATATCACCGCCCGCGGGGGTCCAGGCCAGACCGGTTGCGACGCCCGGCACGCTGGTGCGCATGGCGATTTCCGGCTCAAAACGTTTCGGCCCCAGAATGGCGTGAAGGTCCGCCACCGTGATGACCACGGCGGTCGCGTTACCCTCGGCGATGCGCATCGCGGCGTGCCGGCAAATTGCCCCGATCTGGCGCTCTAGGTTTCGCACCCCGGCTTCACGCGTGTAGTCGCGGATGATGGCGAGCAGGACCTCGTCGGTAATCTTGCATTGCTCCTCGCTCAGCCCCGCCGACGCCAATTGACGCTTGACCAGATAGCGCTTGGCAATCGCCAGCTTCTCATCCTCGATGTAGCCGGGCATCTCGATGATTTCCATCCGGTCGCGCACGGCGGCGGGAATGTTGTCGATGACATTGGCGGTGCCGATGAACAGCACTCTCGAGAGGTCGAAGGGAACCGCGAGGTAGTTGTCGCGGAACGTCGTATTTTGCTCGGGGTCGAGCACTTCCAGCAGCGCCGCCGAGGGATCGCCGTGAAATCCCGCGCCGAGCTTGTCCAGTTCGTCCAGCATCATCACCGGATTGCGGGTCCCGGCCTTGCGGATGGACTGGATGACGTTGCCGGGCAGGGCTCCGATATAGGTTCGCCGATGGCCGCGTATCTCGCTTTCGTCATGGACGCCGCCGAGGCTGAGCCGAACGAATTTGCGATCGGTGGCCCGCGCGATGCTTTGGCCCAGCGAGGTCTTGCCGACGCCGGGAGGGCCAATGAAGCAAAGGATCGGGCTCTTGCCATCCGGATTGAGCTTGCGCACCGCCAGGTATTCGAGAATGCGCCGCTTCACTTTCTCAAGGGCATAATGATCCTCGTCGAGGATGCGCCGCGCCTCGGCGATATCGATGCGCTCCGGATCGAGCTTTGACCAAGGCAGTTCGAGCAGCCAATCGAGATAGGTCCGCGTCATCCCGTATTCGGGCGAGGCCTCCGGCATGCGTTCGAGCCGCTTCAATTCCCGACTCGCCTGTTCCTCGGCCTCCTTCGGCATTCCCGCCTTATCGATCTTTTCGGCGAGCTCCTTGATTTCCGCGGCCTTGACGTCGTCGTCGCCCAGTTCCTTCTGGATCTGGCGAAGTTGCTCGCGAAGGATGTGCTCGCGCTGCTGCGATGACAGTGTATTCTGGGTCTGATCGCTGATTTCTTTCGAAAGCTGCAGAACCTGGATTCGCTTCGCCAGCAACCCCAGCAGTTTGTCGAGCAGTTGCGTCACGTCGAATGTCTCGAGTAGATCCTGCTTCTCGCCGACCGGTATGTCGATGATGCCGGCAAGAAAGTCGGCCAGCGCCGAAGGCGAATCCAGACTATCGATGGCTGCCGGGATTTCCGGCGGCAGGTTCGGCAGCAACTGGACCGCCTCTTTGGCGCGGGTCTTGAGCAGGCGCATCCGCGCCTCGACCTCAGGCGTCAGCACTTCGGAGATGCCGATCTCCTCAACGCGCGCAACGAGATATGGAAAGCCGGGGAGGAATTCCACGACACGGAACCGCCGCAAACCGCGACAGATGGCATAATGGGTATTCTCGTGAGTAACGTAGCGCAGGATTTCCGCAATGGTGCCAACGCGCCGCAGATGTTCGGGACCGGGTTGTTCGATGTCGGGGTCATTCTGCAGCAGCAGGCCGACCTTGCGGCCGCTTCGAACCGCCTCCTGTGCCGCCGCGATCGAAGACGGCCGGCCGATCGTCAGCGGCAGCACGACGCCCGGGAACAGCAGCATGTTTCGAACCGGCAGGATGATCGTTGCATCCTCGGGAATGACCGGATGGCGTTGATCAGTCGCGGTGCCGGAATCGTTGCTCACATTTGCGTCGGACATCGATCCGCCCTTCCATCAGAGCCTATTTGGAGAACTTCAGCGTGAGACATCCATTGGCAAGCTCCGATTGGCCAAACCGGATTCGCCTCGCCGGAAAGCTGATCTGGCGTTCGAACTTTCCATAGGGGATTTCGAGACGATGAACGAGACTGCCACGCGGGATTGCGCTGGGGCGGCGGAAACCGACTACCGAAACCCCGTCGGCATCAACCGTCACTTTCAC
>DATBYX010000388.1:0-7204 GCA_036513475.1 Xanthobacteraceae bacterium
TGAGTGCGCGTGCGCAGCAGCCAGGGCGGATGCGGCGGATTGGCGTGTTGCACGACTATGCTGAAGGCGACCCGGAAGGACAGGCGCAGATCACGGCATTCCGACAGGAGCTTCAGAAGCTTGGCTGGATGGACGGCGGTAACGCACAGATCGACTATCGGGCGGGTGCAGCTGATGCCGACTCGGTTCGCACATATGCAGCAGCGTTGATCGCCCATGGGCCGGACGTTGTCCTTGGCGCGGGCGGAACAATCGTGGCCGCATTGCAGCGCGCGAGCCGGACTGTTCCAATTGTATTTGTAAACGTCACCGATCCGGTGGGCGGCGGCTTGGTCGCGAGCCTCGCGCGTCCGGGCCGCAATGCAACCGGCTTTACACAGTTCAAATTCGGGATAAGCGCGAAATGGCTGGAGCTGCTGAAACAAATCGCGCCCGGACTCACGAGAGTAGCTGTCATTCGCGATCCGACTGCGCGCAGCGGCGGCGGACAGTTGGGCGCAATCCAGGCATCGGCGCCTGCTTTTGGAGTAGAGGTTCTCCCGATCGATCCTCAAGATGCCGAGACGATTGAACGCGGTCTAATGGCATTTTCGGCGGATATGAAAACCGGCCTGATCGTCACGTCGAGCAGACTGGCACGTCTCCACCGGCAACTGATCGTATCGCTGGCGGCCCGCAATCGCTTGCCTGCGATCTACGCATTCCACGTCTACGTTGCGGAGGGCGGATTAAGCTTCTACGGGCCTGATGCCATCGAACCTTACCAGCGCGCAGCAAACTACGTCGATCGCATTCTCAAGGGGGAGAAGCCCGCCGACCTGCCGGTGCAGGCGCCGACCAAGTACGAGCTGATGCTCAACCTGAAGACCGCAAAGGCCCTCGGCCTCGATCTGCCTGCCACGCTCCTTGCGCGCGCGGACGAGGTCATCGAGTGAACCGCCGCGAGCTCTTCGCGCTCCTCGGGACGACAGCGGTTGCGTGGCCGCGAGCGGGGTGGACGCAGCAGACGGTGAAAATTGCGCGGGTCGGTTGGCTGGGTCCAAGCCTTGACAATCCCGTCCAGGCGGTAGGGCGTCAGGTTCTCCTTTCAGGCCTGGCCAAGCTCGGTTTCACCGAAGGCCAGAACCTTGTCGGGATCGGTAAGAACCGGTTTCGGAATAGTGTCGCAGACGTGATGCGCCTACCGGCGGTTACCCCATCACCGCTGTCGAAATAAAAATCTGTCATGCAATGACAGGGTACTCTGGCTGGACAGGTCGGGTTAGAGGACCTTCGGCAGATCGGGGCAGATCAGGTCGCAGCGCTCGTGAAGTTGAACGGCATTCCTTTTTGGGCAATCGCCGCTTTCTGCATTCCGAACGCGCAGCTTTGCGGAGGGACCGAACGGCTCTACTGACGCTGAAGCTCGGCTTCTGCATCCTCGAGTTCTGATCACGATCATTCGGAATGCCAAGTTTCGAATCCTGCCGCCCCAGCCAGCCAGTCCAGTCCGGTCTCCACCGGCGAACGGTACGCAGCCTTTGAGGATGGCTTCTCGCGCGCCGCCATTGACGCAGGGTCGGGGCCGGATCGGTCATGAGCTGCACAACCTCGACGCCGTCCAACCTGATTGACCGCCGAACGCTACGCCCCTGATAGGGGACGAGGCCGCGCACGCGGGAGAGTGAGGCGCGGCAGACCTTGCAACCTTGAACCCGCCCTCATGGTCACCCGGACTTACGCCGCGCTCCGGGACGATACGACACTATCTTTCCGCATTGAACTCCAAACGTGAAGACTGCGTCGATGACGGGCTTCAAGTTCTTGGCCCGTGGCGTGAGAGAATATTCGACCCTTGGAGGCACTTCCGGAAAAATCTTTCGCAAAATGAGTTTGTCTACCTCAAGTTCGCGCAGTTGCGCAGTTAGCATGTGCTGCGTGATACCTGGAATGGCCCGCCTCAACTCGCCGAAGCGATGCGTGCGCTGATTTAGAAGCCACAGGATTTCTAGCTTCCACTTGCCGGAGATCATCGCAAGCGTCTTACGAAACTCGGCACGCAGCGCGACCGGGTCAGAAACCGCGCTTGGGTCAATAGTCATCTTTTTCATACTTACTTCCAAAAAAGCATCCTACTTGCCGAAACCGATCTTAGATGACAAATCACCGTCCATTACTGCTAAGGAGAAGCCGCATGAACACAGAAATCATCGTCCATCCGCATTTGCACCACATCGGCCTGACCACCGCCAATCTTGACCCCATGATTGATTGGTATCGAAAGGTGCTCGGAATGGCCATCGTGCACCGGACCCGTGCCGCCACAGGCAATCAGGAAGACGTGCCAGCGATCAATGCGGCTTGGGTTAGCAATGATGAAGCCAATCATCGTTTGGCGTTCGTCGGTCTCCCCGGCCTTTCTGCCGACCCCGACAGGTCGCGTCACCATCGGCTACAACACGCCGCGTTCGAATATAGAACGCTTGACGATCTGCTTGGTACCTATGTGCGGCTCAAACACCTTGGCATTCTTCCTGTCCTATGTACTGACGCCGGACCGCAAACTGCGTTCTACTATGAGGACCCCGACCGCAATAGTGTTGAACTCAACGTTGACAACTACGGTGACTGCTGGTCATCCAGCGAGCACATGCGAACCTCTCCCGAGTTCGCGAAAAACCCAATGGGTACCTATCTCGACCCCGACAAAGTCGTTGCCGCGCGCAAGGCGGGCGCATCACATTGGGAGTTGCACGAGCGCGCGTGGAAAGGCGAGTTTGCCCCCGCGAAGCCCTACGATCCGCGCGTGCTTCTCTAGCTAGAGAAAATCATTTGCCATCCGAAGACTACATGAGCGCCAAAGATTTCTGTTTTCAGGATAGCAGATACAGGTTGAAATGGAAAACGAATCCAAGTACATAGGCCAAATCAGTTGATGGGGATGGGGTTCCCCAAAACCGCTCGATAGAGCTGATGACCCCTGCCGTTCATTGAAGCGGTGGGGAGCCTTTCGCGACCCGCCGGAGAGCGGGTTTTTTTGTGCCTTGGCACAAAACGGAAAGGACGAGGGTGATGGATAACGTCTGGTTTCAGTCTGCATTGTGGATGGCGCTGGCGCTCCTCGCCGCGATGGGCTCGCTGTACATCACCATTTCGGCCGCCCTGTTCGAGATCGTGGTCGGCGGCATTGCCGGCAACAGTGTGGGCATGCCACTCACACCGTGGATCGATTACATCGCCAGCTTCGGGGCGATTGTGCTGACGTTCCTCGCCGGCACGGATATCGACCCGCACGTTGTCAAAAGAAACTTTGCGTCAAGCGTCACCATTGGGCTGATGGGGTTCTTCGCGCCCTACCTGGGCTGCTTGCTCTTGGCTCATTACGGGCTTGGCTGGCCGTGGCCGCAAGCGCAGATCGCCGGCATCGCTCTCTCCACCACATCCGTGGCGGTCGTCTATGCCGTAATGGTTGAGACCGGCTACAACCGCACCGAACTCGGCAAGATCATCCTGGCCGCGTGCTTCATCAACGACATCGGCACGGTGCTGGCGCTCGGGCTCGTGTTTGCAAACTACAATGTGTATCTGCTTATCTTCGCCGTGGTTACGGTTGCCGTCGTCGCGGCACTGCCCTGGGTGGTGCCTTGGGTTTTCGCGCGGATCGGCGGGCGAGCCAGCGAACCCGAGATTAAGTTCCTCTTCCTCGTGCTCTTTGCGCTCGGCGGCCTTGCTAATCTCGGCAAAAGCGAAGCCGTGCTGCCTGCGTATCTGGTCGGCATGGCCCTGGCACCCTTCTTCATGGGCCAAAGAGAGCTTCAACTGCGGCTTCGCGCCATCTGCTTTGCCTTCCTGACACCGTTTTATTTTCTCAAGGCAGGCTCGCTTATTGAAGCGAAGGCGCTCATCGCCGGTGCAGGTCTTATTGGCCTTTTCCTCGCAGTGAAAATGGTTACCAAGTTCGCCGGCATTCTGCCGTTGACGCGGTACTTCAATTTCGAGAAGCGCGAGGGGATGTACACGACCCTAATGATGTCAACGGGCCTGACCTTCGGTTCCATCTCGGCGTTATTCGGCCTGACCAACCACATCATCGATCAGGACCAATACACCATCCTGGTGACGGCCGTGATCGGCAGCGCAGTGGTGCCGACGCTGATCGCGCAGATTTGGTTCCAACCGCATTTCGAGCCATTGGAGGAAGATGCCTAGCTGACGCCGGCTCGCGTAGGCGCGCTGGGCACGAGGCAGCCAAATGGGCGTTCTTCAAGAATATCTCGCCACTAATTTGCCTGAAATTGTCTCCCTTAGGAACGACCTTCATGGGTGGGAGAGTACACGAAGGAGTGAGAGGTTTCCGAATAACATTCTACGGATTGTAGGTCGTGCCGCCAGTCGTTTATGGAGAATTGATTTGAATTATGCAGTTTTGCGCATACCCTAGGTTATCACATTCGGGGCGCCAGCTTGGGTATGTTCATGAGCGACCTTACAGCGTTCCTCAAACGCGCAGCGTACATGCACCTGGGTAGGCAAGCCACATAGGCCGCGAGCGCCGGCTGTGGAAAAGCCTTCGAAAGAACTTCCGCGAGCTGGTGACCGGCGAAGTGAACGACCTGCTCGTCGAAAGTAAGTCGTCGCGACCCGTCACGCCAAGAACGAACCGGTAACGCGCTCTGAGAGCTCATCCCATGCCGAATTTCGATCCTGAACTCGTGAGATTGATGAGGAGCGTGCTCGAGGAGATCATGACGAGGGTGCCGCTTGACTATTCAACGGCAGCGACGAAAGCATACCTCGCTGAGGGTATTCTGAAAGCCGCCGCCCAAGGGCAGACAAGTTATGAGGAGCTGATGGCGGCAGCGGCCGACCAGATACCGGCAGTGCTATCCGTCTTCGTCTGAGCTTCTATCGGAGTGTATTACCATGCTGCTCTCCTCGACACATGGTACGCCTCGCACGTGTTACGCGGCTTCTACGTGGCAGTTTTTAGCATGGTCTATTAAGTCGTGGAGAAGATCATCCTAATTTGTCTGCTGGTTGGGCTCATTGCCTTCCTCGCATCGTGGGGGAGGACGTAACGAATGCGCACCCCGCGCCGGCGCATACTCAAGCGCATCTTTCAGCGGAAAGGAAACTGCAAATTTCTGCTGACATGGCCGGCACTGCTTCTTGCTGCGATGCTGATTTCGGGCCTCCCCCTGTTGGCCCACTCCTGGTATCCACTTGCCTGCTGCGGTGATATGGATTGTTTCCCGGTCGCCTGTGAGCAGTTGGTCCAGTCGCGCTCCGGTTGGCTTTACATCCCTACTGGCAACTTGTTCAGCCCTGAACAGGTGCAGCCCAGCCATGATGACCATTGCCATGTGTGCGTCGGAAACGGGGGTGACCACCGCTCCATATGCGCGTTCATCGTGCCGAATGCGTAGGATGGAGTTCCTAGCGTGCAGCGACGATAATAGGAGTTTGAATCCAACTTCACGTAGAAGACACAATGTCAAAAGATGCTGAAGATGATGCATAGCCTTCGGAATGGGCTCGCGGCTATCCTGGTCATTTACGCGGCCATTGGCCCTGTTGCTGCGCAGAATGTCCCCGAGAACGACCCCGTCGTAGCCTCGGCGCACCTGTGGGATTTGGACCACAACGGCACCTACACGTGCGATGAGTGGGAGCAGTACGCGACCCGAATCTTCAACTTGGCCGATCACAATCGCGATGGCTATGTCGATTCCGCGGAATTCAAGACCGTCCAGCAGGCCAGTCCCGTTTTCAAGGAGGCCGAGCTTGCCTACTTCGACGACAACCGAGACGGTCGCCTCAGCCGCGAAGAATTTGTCAGAAAGCCGAATCCATTGTTCGCCCGCTATGACAGGAATGGCGATTGCAAGGTCACACCGGCCGAGCTCAAGGGGACTGCCGATGCGGCACAGCCCGCAGCGAAGCAACGACCGGGGCGTGGCGCACGTTAATGGTTGCCAACGCCTCAACGAGGCGACGGCGCCATCTCGCCGTAAGTGCCGCCTGCGCTTTCCGCCCGCGCCGACGAGGTGATCGAGTGACGCGCGTGATTTAATCAAGAATTCAATCAAGACGCCGCGGCCGATTGTGGGTCGTCCGGGTACAAGACCGCGGTGGCAGGTCCCTCCCGATCAAGAGCAGCAAGCAGCTTCCAGCGGAGCCTGTTTCTTTACCGGTTCCGGTGGGCTGCGGAACGGGCTCTTGTTCTCGCAGGATGGAGGTAACACGTGGACACGTGGACATCATTAGGCGCAGCAACGCTTGCCGATCAGAGTGTGGTCGGAGTGAGCGCGCGCGCGGCAGCGTGATAGTCGCGGGCACTTTCGAAATCTCCGGATTGGGCGGGGGACAAACGTATCGGCGCCTTGATCGCAGCACGACCGGCGGCAGCAGCTTCAGCCAAATATCTGGGTCGGCAGGGACCGGTCTGCCAAATGGACCAGTTAGCTCGCTTGTGGGCGACCCCAATAACTTAAATCGGCTGTACGCGGCGGTAACCGCACCCAATGCCGCCGCCAATGCATCGACCGCGATTTACGTGAGCAACGACAACGGCGCGACCTGGACGCAGACGTTCGGAGCGGCGCAAAGCGGGGGCACGATCCAGGGCGCCAGCCAAACGGTCATAAAGATTGCCACGGCCCCGGCGGGGCTGTCGCCGCCGGCGTCGTCGATCTGGCCACGCACAAGGTGACCGGACTTTTCTGGTCGGGAAATTCCGGCGCGACCTGGACCGAGCTTCCGACGCCGACCCTCAACGACGGTGTTCAGCAGGCGCCGGTTAATTTCGCCATCGCGATCGATCCGAACAATAAACACTCGGTCTATGTGACTGGTGACGGAATTGTGTCCACGCCATTCACTCTGCCGGCATTTCGGATCGACGCGGGGACGTTGACGGTCAGCAGCCTCACCGATGCGAATACCGGCAACGGCTCGACGGTTCATTCCGACTCGCGCGCAATCGCCTTCGACGCGAACGGGCGGATGATCGTCACGTCCGACGGCACGATCTATGCCAGAACGAACCCCCAAAACGACACCGGCGTGTGGACGCGGCTCAGCGGACCACCAGTCGCAGCCCATTATGCCCATTTGGATCTCGCCGCACCCTAACGCCGTTTTACCCGATTTTGCTTTACTCCTGGCGGGCTACGACAGCGCCGCACCGTGCAGGTCCGGCACCAGCATGCGGCGCAGCTCTTTC
>DATBYX010000389.1:0-3261 GCA_036513475.1 Xanthobacteraceae bacterium
CAAGTTGGACAGACATGTGTCCCGCGGCCGGTGCGTTCTCGCGCGCATGGCGCGCCAGCAGCCGCGTCGTCCACAGCTCGTGCGGATACCCGTGCTCCTTGGCCGCCGAGTTCGAGCAGAAGATGGCAGAAGTTCTGTGCGTTTATCGCGAGGTCCAGGTTCTGAAAAGGGCCAAGTCTAAGAGCAGTAGCTGTGGCCACCACAGCGCACGTCTTGCTTAACATGACTGTCCCAGGGACATGGCCAAATCGCGTCGAGCTCTGGCCCAGGCTCGATTGGGGGATGGCGCTCCGGCCTATCTGTGGCCCGCCCGCCCGGCCGGGGCACTGCCGCAAGCGGGCCGTAGGCCACCGCCCGTTCGACGCAGCGTTCAACGGTCTGATGATGCACGCCAAGTCTTTGCCCCACCGCAATCTGGTTGAGAGACATCAGATAGGAGTTCCAGCCGTCGATCGGCTCGCGCGCAACGCCAGCTCCGAGCAACGCGCTGTTCAAATCGACGATGCGCTTGAGAGTGTCGCTGCGCGCGGTGCGGCCAAGTCTCCGGCGTGGACGTTGTTAACCGATGCATCACGGTAGACGGGCCGCCTCGTTACCGGCGCCGGCCGCTTTAGCGACGACGTCAACATGCCGGGCCAGGTCTATGCGCATATGGTGCGCTCGCCGCATGCGCATGCTCGCATCCGCGCCATCGAGACGACTCGGGCACTTGCGCTCCCAGGGGTCATCGCAGTGCTGACGGGCAAGGACGCGGCGGCCGACGGTCTGATCAGGCACAAGCATGGCAATGGCGGGAACGGATCATGCCATGACCGTCTATTGCCCGCTGCTTCTGGCGCTGCTGGGGGTATCCAGCCTCCAAAACCCGCTCCCACAATGACGATATGGGGTGCGTCGTGCGCTGGCGGGGCGGGTCGATGCATCCGTGCTGCAATGAGGAAATCCAGCGAGTATTACCGTTGCCACGGTCACGGCAGCTTTGACCGGTGCTGCAATTGCATCCTTTCTTGGGATCGCATGCGCCTTTGCGCTGGCACAAAGCGACATATGGCGGCGCATCTTTGACCCTTATTTCACGGTACTCAACGGGCTTCCGCGCGTGGCACTTTTCCTGTTGTGGTTCGGAATCGGCCCGATGTCCAAGATCACCCTGGCCCCTGTGGGCGCATATCGGCCGCGCGGCTTTCTCCGTCAACAACATGGAGAGCCGCGGCACCGGACCTGACCAACGCCTTCAGCCGCAGCATCGCCGACACTTCGTCCGGCGCCTTCATCACGTCCCTCCCCCTGGTCATCCAGGGGCGAAGCAACTGTGTCGTCTAAAAGTGATCATCAAGATTTTAACTCGCAAAATCACGGGATCAGCATACCGCACGGCCAGGGCCAAGAAAATTTTCGACGTGACCCTGAAATGCAATTGAAGGATCCATGTCGATCCCGTTTGGAGACTAGCCCCCATTTCAATTTGATGCTTGTCCGGGATTGGCTGGTTTTGCGTGTTGTTGCTGGAAATATGTCTATATCGGACGGCGGCGCCGAGAGTGACGGGATATGACTTTGGACAGTCGAATGGGGTATTGAATTCGTTAGACAGCAGCGCCGCTGGCGATTGCTGCGGTGAGGTATCTCAGAGCAACCGCGGGTACTGGTCGCAAAAAGCAATGCGGGGGGCAACCGGGGCGGCATGTAATATGCGCGGTTATACCCCCGTGCTGTATTCGGTTTTTTTGCACCGCCGGTCGCCGCAGTTCTCCAAGATCTGCTCAAGGACCTAAGCGCTGGCTTTCCGTCGCTATGCGACCTTTCGACGCTCTGGCGATCCGGCGTACGCGCGCTCACTGACTTGCGGCAAATCTGGTTCGCTGTGCTGTGGACCACCGTAGAGGCCGGCAGTTTTCTCCTCACGGTATTCAATGATTTTGGAACGAACGAGTGGCGGAAGCAGTTGCGAGGCCAACATACGTTTGATCAGCTTCCCGGAAAGCCCATAATTCTTATGGCGAGCCTTTAGGATAGTCCACGCGGTGCTACGTGGGACCCCAAGTGCCTTGGCCTGTTTGTCAAGAGTAAAGTATCCGGTAGCAATCAATGCTGCGCCGATTTCCCGGATTTTCATGGACTGTTGTGCCTTCATTTTGTGACCACAGCTGCACGGATCTTACCGGACAGACCCTCCGGACTTTCTGTTGCACACAATCCTGTTCCTATGGCGAGCCTTCGCGATCTTACGCGCTCAGATCGGCTTGTTAACGGGTGACTGCATTACGGCGATGTAAAGATCGACAGGACTTTCGGGCCGTTCCGAAACTTCGGCCGTGGGATTGACTCAGCATGTGGCCGCGCTCACGAGGATATGCGCTCCAGCACCGAAACGTCGGGATCGAGCCAGAACGCCCAGACCGCTGCTCCAAGAATGAGGAGCCCGGCCGCAACGATGAACGGCGCCTGCCAGGAACCGAACTGAACCAGCACGCCGAACACGATCGGCGACAAGGCGCCGCCGATATTGCCGGCCATGTTCATCATGCCGGAAACGGTGCCGGAGCACTTGCCGCCAACGTCCATTGGGACGGCCCAGGATGGTCCGATCGTGCATTCGAGGAAGAACATCGCTCCCGTGAGGCAGTACACGGCGGTGTAGGCGTCCTCGGTCAATGCCGCCGGAACGATGAAACAGACGCAGCCCAGGAGGCCTATGATCGCCACCGAGCGCCGCGCGAGCTTGGCGTTTCCGGTCTTGTGCAGCAGCCAGTCCGTCGCCAACCCGCCGACCGTATCGCCGATGACTCCGGCGAACAGCGGCAGGGACGCGAACAGTCCGACCTTCAGAAGCGTGAAATGCCGAAAGTCTACCAGATAGGAAGGCAGCCAGCTCAAGAAGATCCACAGGCAATAGACGTAGGTGAAGTAGGCGCACATAATCGCCCACATATTCGGAGATCGCAGCAGGGTCGCCCAGGGTACGCTCGGCTTTCCCGTTTGCGCTTGATTGATATTGCCGGCGGCGTCGAGGCCGCGAATATGCTCGACCTCGGCCTTATTCACGAGCGGATGCTGTTCGGGGAAATTCCGGTAGGTCAGGAACCACAGGACCGACCAGACGATCCCCGCCCCGCCGCAAAAATAGAATACCGCGTGCCAGCCGTATGTCGTCATGATGAAGACGACAATCGGGGGCGCAATGGCGGCGCCAAGGCGGCTCGCGCTGTGGGTCACACCCTGGACGAAACCGCGCTCGTGCCGCGGATACCATAGCTGCAT
>DATBYX010000390.1:0-5497 GCA_036513475.1 Xanthobacteraceae bacterium
CACATGATGGCGCTGGCCAAGGCCAGCATCTGGCGCTCGCCGCCGGAGAGGAGCCCACCGATGCGTTGCCTGAGATCTCGCAGCTGGGGAAAGAACTGGTAGACCAGTGTCTCGCGCCGGCGCTGCTCGGCGGCGGTAACCCCGTGCGGAATGGGCGCGATCAGGTTTTCTGACACGGTGAGATTGGGGAATACCTTGTCGCGCTCGGGTACGAGCACAATGCCGCGGGCCGTGTTGCGGTGCGGCAGCTCGTTTTCTATGTGCTCGCCCTTGAATACGATCGCGCCTTCGCTGACGCGCGCATCGTCAAGTCCAAGAAAGCCCGAGATCGCCCGCAGCGTCGTGGTCTTCCCCGCGCCATTGGTACCGAGCAGGGCAACGATCTGGGCAGCCTGGATCGCAAAGGAGATGCCTTGCACCGCCGTGATGCTGCGGTGATAGACCACTTCGAGCTTTTGCACATCGAGGAGCGTCACTGGTGCGCTCCCGCGGGCCGATGCCTGTAGGGCCAGAGCAGAAAATAACTCTGAATGCGCCGCCAGATGCCCACGAGCCCGAGGGGCTCGAGCAACAGAAAGAGAATCATCACCAACCCGAATGCGGCGTAGTTGACCGCGAACAGCAGGCTGGCAAAACCCTGTGCGCCCGGCAGCGCCAGCAATGCGCTCTCGATCACATAAGGAAAAATTGTAACGAAAGCGGCTCCCAGCAGCGCGCCGAGCAGCGAGCCCATGCCGCCGACGATCACCATGGCGACATACTGTATGGTGAGAAACAGCGAGAATGCCTCGACGGAGACAAATCCGCGGTAATAAGCGAAGAGCGCGCCAGCGACGGCGGTGATGCTCGAGCTGATGACGAAAGCGAGCAGCTTGTAGGCGGCAATCCCGATGCCGAGCGTCTCGGCAACGGTCTCGTGCGTGCGGATCGCACGCCAGGCCCGGCCGCTGCGCGTGCGCAGGAGATTGAGGCAGACGAGGAGGGTCGACGCGGCCGCGACCAGCAGGATGAAATACCAGGCGCGTCCGTCGGTCACGGACAGGCTGCCCAACTGAGGCGGATCAATCATGATGCCGGTGGAGAAGCCGCGCCGCGTCTCGTATTCGCCGCCGATATAGATCACGACGAAATGCAGCGCGAGCGTGCTCACGGCAAGGTAAAGGCCGCGCAGCCGCAGCGAAGGGAGCCCGAAGATGACTCCAAGCAAGGCGCCCACCAGGGCTGACGCGGGCAAGGTGAGCCAGAACGGCGCGTTTGTTTCACGGAAGAGAATTCCGACCGTGAATGCGCCTGCCGCGATCAGTCCCGCGTGTCCGAGCGAGATTTGCCCGGCATAGCCCATCAGCAGCATGAGCGAGAGCGCGCCCACGCTGGCGAGAAAGACCTGGCAGGCGAGGTCGAGCTGAAAAGGCGAAGCGACCAGCGGAAATAGAAGCAGTGCGAGCGAGAACAGCGCGACCCAGATGCGCGCGCTGCGCGTTCCCAGCAAAGCATAGTCTGCCGCGTAGTCCGTGCGGAAATAACCGCTGGCGCGCGGCCGGCTAGACACGATCAAGCTCCTCGCGCGTGCCGAACAGCCCCCAGGGGCGCACGATCAGCATGGCAATGAGCACCAGGAACGGGACCACGTCGGACAAGAGCGGATCGACATAGTGGATCGCCAGCACCTCGGAGCTGGCCACAATGAGGGCGCCGAAGAGGGCGCCGAGGAGGCTGTCGAGGCCGCCGACCAGGGCCGGTGCAAAGGCCTTGAGACCGATCACAACCATGCTCTGGTCGAGCCCGGAATCGAGCGCGATCAGCATGCCCGCAATCGATCCGGTCAAGGTGGAAAGGCTCCAGGCCAGCGCGTAGATGGCATGCAGGTTTATTCCGCGCTGTGCGGCGAGGAGCGGATTCTGACCGGCCGCCCGCATGCGCACGCCCCAGCGGCCGAACCGCAGGAATCCAAAGAGGGATCCGTAGACCAGGGCGGCCATAAGAACGATCAATGCCGCACAAGTCGAGATGCGCGCTCCGCCAAAAACCGCAAGCGACGGATTGGTGAAGCCCAGAGATTGCAGCGGGTGCTGCTCCGACGCCGACCAGACGAGCACGACAAGGCCCCGCAGAAGGATACCAAGCGCAATCGTGGTCAGGATTGCGGCGAGCACCATTTCACCGGTCATTCGCCGCATCAGAACGACATAGACCATGACGCCTGTCGAGATGCTCATCAAAATCGCGATGATGAGCGCAGGTATGGGATGGTGCGCGAAGACCGTTGCAGCCGCGAACAGGAGATAGGCCCCGAGCATGCTCAACTCGCCATGCGCCATGTTCATGACGCGACTCACGCGATAAATCAGCACATACCCGCACGCGAGCAGCGCGTATATCGCCGCGAGCACGATGATGTTGACGGCGAGCTGCACGTTCCAGGTATCAGCTATATGGTATCAGGCATCGGCAATCAGAGGAGCCCGATTTATCACCGTTCTCCTGCTGATTTCCTGATTCCTGATACCAGATCACTGGACCTCGTATGCCGTCCAATCCTTCGCCTGAACGATGGCCGATTTGGCCTCGTCCCACCGGTAGACTCGGTAATACTGACGCGCGCGGAAATGGTTGTCTTTGCTCCATTCGAGCGGCCCCCCGCGCAAGCCCTTGGTGTCGACGCTCACGCTTTCGAGTGCAGCACGCACCTTTCCGGCGTCGGCAGGCCAACCCGCTTTCTTGAGCGCCGATTCGAGGACCAGCCCGCCAATCCAGCCCTCGGTCATCTGCTCCGCCGGATAGCGGATGCTTGCCTTCTTGACTGCATCCGCGATCTCCATATGCACGGGCAGACGGTCCTGGAAGAAGGAGTTGGCCCCGATGACGTAAAGCTTGCCGTCCTTCAGCCGAGCCAATTCACCCTCGGCTTCGATATGCGACCATGCGATGTAATTGTCTTGCCAATCAAGCCGCCGCAACGCTTCAAACGTCTTCACCTCCGTCACCCAAGGCGCCCAGGAGAACACCCAATTTGCATTTGCGTCTTTCAGCTTCGTGGCGAACGGGGTGTAGTCGGCCGTCGGCGGCGGAATGACCTCTTTGTCTACGGTGGTCATGGCCATGGTCTTGGCGCGCTCCTCGGCATAATCGATCTCGCCCCGGGAGAGCGGGATGGCCATGGCGACCAGCCCGAGTTTTACCGGCCCCGCCGCTGCCGTCTTGATGAAGTCGAGCGTTGCGCGGCTGTCATAGCCCCCGGCATAGGCAGTGGTGCAGAACTGAAGTGCTTCCGCCGGCGGGTACACCTCCTTCGGGCACACCGCTCCCATGAACATCAACGGCACATTGGCCCGCTTGCTTTCCGCTACAACCGGAGCGTAGGTCGAGGAGAGGCTCGAGAGAATGAGCAGGCTGACATTGTCCTGGCTCAGAAGCCGCTTCGCGTTGGCCGCCGCCTTCGACGGCTCGGCCTGATCATCGAGAATGTTCAGCTGGATCTTCTTGCCGTTGATACCGCCCGCCGCGTTCAATCTGTCGACATAGAGGCGCAGGCCCTCAATAGGCGGACCGTTGGTGCCCGACGACGGCCCGGTCAGTGCGCCCGTGACTCCGATCACGTAAGCATCCTGCGCATGCACGGCAGCAATTTGTGCGGTGATCGCCAACGCCGCGGCCCCCGCCCCTAGAAGCATTCGTCCCATCATTCTTTTCCTCCGCTTATGATCATGCCGGCTGCATCCTGCCCGCGCCTTCCGTAATGAGCCGCTGCTCGCGGTCATCATACATCTCCTCGACAAGGGTCTTGAAGCGTTCATACATGAGATCGCGCTTGACCTTTCGCGTCGGGGTCACCGGCTCGCCCTCCTCGGCCGGGTCGAGCATCTTGGGCAGAATACGGAAGTCCTTTATCTGCTCCACCCGCGAGAGCTCGTTGTTGGCGCGCTCGATTGCCGCCTTGATCAGTCCAGTCACGTCGGGACTGCGCACCAGAGAGGTAAAGCCGGTATACGGAACGTTGTGAGTGCGTGCCCAGTCGGAGACTGTATCAGGATCGATCTCGATGAGAGCGGTAAGATATCGTCGACCATGTCCGAACACCGCCGCTTCCGCGACGTAAAGGCTGGTGCGCAGGATGTTCTCGATAAAAGAAGGAGAGATGGTTTTGCCGCCCGAGGTGACAATGAAGTCGCGCGCACGGTCGATCAGGCGCAGCCCTCCCTCACTCCATTCCCCGATATCGCCGGTGTGCAGCCAGCCGTCCTCGGATTTGACGGCGCGGGTTGCATCCTCATTGTTCCAATAGCGCTCGAACAGATCGGAGCTGCGGACCAGGATTTCGCCCGTCTCCGCCAGCTTGAGCTCCCAGGCTGCGGGCACAGTGCCAACATTCCCCGGCCGTGGAAACGGCCCGCATTGGCCGCTGATGATGCCGCCTGCGGTTTCGGTCTGGCCGTACGCCTCGACGAGGTTGATGCCGAGCATCTGCCAGAAGGCCATTGTTTCTCCCGGCAGCGGCGCGCCGGCGCAGATCGCAAGCTCCAGGCGGTCGAATCCGAGCTTGTTCAGGATCGGAAGGAAGACGAGCGCGCGGCAGATCCGATACATCGCCTCGTGCGCAAGGTTGAGCTTCCCGCTCCAGCGTCGACGCGCGTGCTCGCGTGCGAAACGAACGGCATGCTCCGCGACGGCCCGCTTTGCCGGACTTGAGTTGCGGATCCCGACGAGGACTTGCGCGGCGAATTTCTGCAGGTAGCGCGGGACGGTGAACAGGAACGTGGGCGCCGTCTCGAACAGTGTCGTTGCGAGATCTTCCGGATCATCGCCGAAATGCGGAACGAGTTGCGAGATCAGGGGCAAGGTGACGGCGACGTCACGGCCGAGCACATGGCACAGAGGCAGATAAGCAACGGTGCGGTGCTGCTTTTGCGCCAGTGTCGGATAATGCTCGACGATGTTTGCAGTCGCGGCCAGGTGCCTTCCGTGCGCGATCACTGCGCCCTTGGGGTGTCCGGTCGTGCCGGACGTATAGACGATAAAGGCAGGAGCTTCCGGAGAAACCGCCGCCGTTTGCGCCTCGAGCCAGTCGCGGCCGGGCTGCTGCGCTTGGGCCAGCAATCGCGCGAAACCCCGGAGCTTCGGATGCTCGTAGTGATAGATGGCGGATTCGTCGAGCACGACGATCCACTTGAGCGCGGGCAACCGGTCGGCCAGCATCAGGATCTTGTCGACGTATTCCTGATTCTCGGCGACGAACATGACGGCTGCACCGTCGCGCAGCTGATATTCGAGCTCGGATACCGAAGCGGTCGGGTAGATGCCGTATACGATCGCCCCAATCGACTGCGCTGCGAGATCGCAGATGAGCCACTCTTCGCAGGCGTCCGCCATGATGGCCACGCGCTCGCCGCGGGCCACCCCAAGATCGAGAAAGGCGCGGGCGGCGCGCGCGACCTGTGCTGCGTATTCGCTCCAGCTTCGCTCGTGGTAGAGGCCGAGCCGCTTTGATCGGAATGCAACC
>DATBYX010000391.1:0-2474 GCA_036513475.1 Xanthobacteraceae bacterium
CAGGTCTCGACGCCCCGCAGGGCGGGCGCCCATCGTGGGTCAACCTCGATGGTGCAGATCGCGTCCGATTCCCGCGCGTTCTTTGGACAATTGTCGCGATCGGTCCAAGGGGTCCGTATCCGGCCGATGAAGTAGAGCGAAGCATCGAAGCGCTCCGGCAACTCCACTGCGACCTCGCCTTCGCGGATATCCCATTTGTCATTCATTCCCGGCTCCGAATGCGATTTTGTGCGCCGTCATTCCGGGGCCGCGAGCACTCGGATCGGCGCTACGCGCCGTCCGAGCACAGGCTCCGCGAGCGCAGCCCGGAACCCATAACCACAGGTTCTGCCGTTGCGACATCGCGCGTCCACCACCCCTCTGGGGTTATGGATTCCGGGCTCGCTGGCAAGTCGGCAAAACCGACTTGCCAGCGCCCCGGAATGACGTCGAGAGTAACCTGTGACGCAGCGGGCCGGCTTCAGCCGGCGCGCTGGCGTAACCCACCCTACCGCGCCCCTGCCTTGAAGTTTCCATTTAACCGTATAAAGATATCGTTATGCGCGTCGAACATGCGCTGCAGACCTGCTATTACGAGGTGGTCGCTCCTGAATGTCAGCTCCTGCGCAATTGCGGTTTGAGCCCCTGAATTCGGCACTTAAGGCCGCGGGGGAGGCTACGCGGTTGCGCATCCTTGCCCTTCTTGCCGAGGCGGAGCTCACGGTCTCCGAGCTCACAGCGATCCTGCGGCAATCGCAGCCGCGCATCTCGCGCCATCTGCGTCTCCTGATGCAGGCCGGCCTGGTCGATCGTTTCCGCGAAGGCGCCTGGGCGTTCTTTCGCCTTGGCGAACGGGGCGGCGCGGCAGAGCTTGCTCGCATTCTCATAGCGCGCCTCGATGTCACCGACGACACCATCGCGCGGGACCGCGAGCGGCTTGCGGCCGTGCGGACGCAACGCGCCGCATCAGCGCAAAACTATTTCCGCCTGCATGCGGCGGAGTGGGATCGGATCCGCAATCTGCACGTCGCCGAGGAGGCGGTCGAGGAGGCCATCAATGCCGCGATGGGGCAAGCACCGATGCGCACGCTGCTTGACCTCGGCACGGGCACCGGGCGCATGCTCGAATTGTTCGGCCCGATCATCGACCGCGGACTGGGGCTCGATCTCTCCTTGGACATGCTGGCGTTCGCGCGTGCGCGGCTCGACCGCGCGGGATTGCGCCATTGCAGCGTGCGGCAGGGAGATATCTACGACCTCGCGCTCGCCAATGATGCCTTCGACGCCGTCATTATTCATCAGGTGCTGCATTTTCTCGACGATGGCGCGCGCGCCATTCGGGAAGCTGCGCGCGTGCTCCGCCCCGCGGGCACCTTGTTGGTCGTGGACTTCGCGCCGCACCAGCTCGAGTTCTTGCGCGATGAGCACGCCCACCGCCGGCTTGGCTTCGCCGAGGAGACGGTATCTGAATGGATGCAAGCGGCCGGTCTCCAAGTCGCGCTGCACCGGAAGCTTGCACCACCTGAGGCTTCAGGCCGCATCGCGGTGTCGCTCTGGCTGGGGCGAGATCAACGGCTGAGCATCGCGCAGCCCGTCATGAGCCAGGTGGCCTGAATGAATACCTTGCCTCGGCCGAGCCGGTTTGTGCATGCACCCGACGAGCGCCGCATTCGGGTCTCTTTCGAATTCTTTCCACCCAAGACCGAGGAGATGGAACGCACACTGTGGGAATCGATTACGCGGTTGGCGCCGCTGCGGCCCTATTTCGTCTCCGTGACTTATGGCGCGGGCGGCTCCACCCGTGAACGCACCCACAGCACGGTCAAACGCATTCTGACCGAGACCGCACTCATACCTGCGGCTCATCTCACTTGCGTTGCGGCGACATGCGATGAGATCGACAGCGTGATCCGCGATTATTGTACTGCTGGCGTGCGTCACATCGTGGCGCTGCGGGGCGATCCGATCGGCGGCATCGGTGAACGCTACGCACCGCACCCCGGAGGTTATCGCAATGGCGCCGATCTCGTCGCCGGCATCAAACGGCTTACTGATGTCGAGGTCTCCGTGTCGGCTTATCCGGAGAAGCACCCCGACAGCCCGACGGTCCAAACCGACCTCGACATGCTGGCGGCCAAGGTCGACGCCGGCGCCACCCGCGCGATCACGCAGTTCTTCTTCGAGAACGACCTCTACTTCGCCTATCTCGACCGCGTTCGCGCACGCGGCATCAACGTGCCGATCGTGCCGGGAATTCTCCCGGTGCAGAATTTCAAGCAGACCAAGAGCTTTGCCGCGCGTTGTGGCGCCTCGGTGCCGGATTGGCTTGCCCAACGGTTCGAAGGACTCGACGATGATGTGGCGACACGCAAACTCATCGCTGCTGCCGTCGCGGCTGAGCAGGTTCTCGATCTCGTGGACCGCGGCGTCACTACCTTTCACTTCTACACAATGAACCGCGCGGATCTCGTTTACGCCGTGTGTCATCTGCTCGG